>VGEI01000063.1 GCA_016869415.1 Alphaproteobacteria bacterium | reverse complement strand
GCGGCGGAGAAATAAACCCCCGGAAAAGCGCCCTATCAGGGGCGGTGGTCTTTCGCTAGATTCAAGAAAATATTGGAAGAATTGTCAGGCGCGTGGGACGGGAGCGGTGGCCGCAGGGGGCTCCATAGTCGCGGCTCGACGCAGGAGGGTGGTGTATGGCGGCCTGTTGGCTGCGATATTGCTGCCGAGCATCCTGATTCTGCCGGTGCGTGCGCAAACGACGCAGCCGCCAGGCGACATCATCGATTCCAGCCGCCAGGCGCCGCGCCGGGCGGGAGAAATCCAGGATATCGGGCGCGAAGCCGAGAGCCAGCGTCTGCTGCGGCCGGACCGTGAGGTCACCTATGAAGACGTTCTGCGCAATCCCGACGATATCGACATCAATTTCGCTTACGCGCAGATCCAGATCGCGCGCGGCGACGTGCGTAGTGCCGCGGCGACGCTCGAGCGTATCTTGCTGATCAATCAGGATTTGCCGCGCGTCCGCCTGCTCTATGCCATCGTCCTCTATCGGCTAGACAATCTCGACGAAGCCGAGCGAGAGCTGCGTGCGGTGCGGATGCTGGAGATGCCGCCCGCCTTGCGCGCCGAACTCGATCGCTATCTCGAGCAGATTGAGCTGCGGCGCAAGCGGACGCGATACACGCTGACCGCTTCGCTCGGTTTCCAATACGACTGGAACCGCAATTCTGCCGCCGCCTCCGGCGTCAATCTGGTCTCTGATCTGCCCTCTAACCTCGATGGCCACAGCCGGCGCCGGCAGGACCAGGCGATCAACTCCGTGACCCGTTTCGATGTCAGCCACGATCTCGGCTACCAGGCACGGCATCGTCTGAACAGTTCGGTCAGCTACTATCGCGGCGAGCAGGTCCACCTCAGCGAGCTCGATCTGCAGGCGGGGTCGGGCGAAGTTGGCGGCGTCTACGACGCCAGCCCCTTCGCCTTGGTCCCGACTCTCTATGCCCGCCGTGTCATGCTGGCCAATCAGTTCTACTCATACAACCAGGGCATGACCCTGCGAGGCGAGCATCAGCTGACAGGCGAACTGCAGGGCTTCGTCTTCGGTGAGGCTGAGCGCCAGATCTACAAGTCGATTGCCGAATCCACGTCAGCACGGGAGAAGACCGGTCCGCAGCTCACGCTGGGCGGTGGTTTCAACTACGTGCTGACTCCGGAGATGCGTGTCGGAATCGAACTCAGCTCGATCCGCAAGCGCGCGTCACGCAACTACAACTCTTATGACGGCGAGGCGGCGTCGCTGTCGCATACTTGGCTGCTGGGCGCTGGCGTATTCCTGCTCTCCTCGGTCTCCGGCGAGATCGACCGCTACGCGGAAGGCGACCCGACGGTAAGCGCGATGAACCGCCGCGATCGGATCGGCAGGCTGCGGCTGACTCTGGGTGTGCCGGTGGCGTCTCTGATCGACGAGGAAGGAACCATGCCTTTTCTACGAGACCTGACGCTGACCCTGTCCGGCGAGGGGATTCGTCAGAGTTCCAACCTCACCAACTACACCTACAACAACCGCCGGGCCTCGATCGGTCTGACAAAAAGGTGGGAGTTCTGAGTAATTTCAAGGGGTTGGGGTTGTGATCCGAGTCACTGTCGATTGGCGGAACGGGTCTAGCATGGTAGGCATGACGGCTTCGGGGTGTGCCATGCGTCCGGTGCTGATTGCTGCGGTGATCGCTGTTTTTGGCCTGTGCCCGAGGGCTGCAGATGCCCAGCAATTCGCGCAGGCCACCGGAGGTGCTGCGGCCCGCGCCGGCGTGGCCGCAGCGGTGCGTGGCGAGGTGAAGCTGGCCGCCGTGCCCGGTGTGCGCGAAGTCGGCAAGGATGTCGCCAGCGGCGATCCGATTTTTCTGGGCGATCAGGTGACGACAGGCTCCGAAGGGCGACTGCAGATCATGCTCGCGGACGAAACCGTGTTTACGATCGGGCCGAACGCGGCGATGGCCATCGACAACTTCGTCTACGACCCATCGACCAGTGCGGGCAAGGTCACCGCCAGCGTGCTCAAGGGCACCTTCCGCTTCGTCACCGGCAAGGTAGCCAAGCGCGAGCCCTCGGACATGGAGGTGAAGCTGCCGGTCGGCTCGATCGGCGTGCGTGGTACCAGCGTCGCCGGCGAGACGGACGGTACGCGCGCGACCGTGGTGCTGCTAGGCCCCGGGCCGGACACGAATACGGGCGAACGTGTCGGGCGCATTCTGGTCACCGGTACAGGAGCGACCGGTGCGGCGACCACGGTCGAGATCGTGAGGCCAGGCTTCGGCACCGAGATCACTGGCGTCAACGTGCCGCCCACTGCGGCGGTACGCATTGATCCAGGCCGGATTTCAGCGATCACTGCCCCCCTGTCAGGAACTGCACCGCGTGCGGCGCCGACGCCCACGGCACCCGGCCAGCCCGGCGGGCAGCAGCAAGCCCAGCCTTCGGCCCAATCGCAGCAGCCCGGTCCGGCGCAGCCACAGACACCGGCGCAATCCGGGCAGGCTGCGGGCAGCCCGACGGCCGCCGGCCAAGCCATTGCGGGCGGGCCGTCGCTGCTGACGCTGTCGGGGGCTCAGGCGGCGGGTGGTCTGGGCCATGTTCGTACGGCGGGCGCCCTGGCTCCCGCTACGCAGCAGGCGGTCAAAATTGCGGCGAGTGCGGCTCAGACGCCGTCGCCGCTGGGCAGTCTTTCGACCTTCGAGCAGCTGCGATCGATCAATTCCGGTACAGCGAGGTTCACATCCCAGTCAGTCAATCTTGCCGGCGGCCCGGGGACCGCAAGTTACACCATCAACTACAGTTACAATTTCGGCTCCCGTACCGCGACCGGCTCGCTGTCGATCACGACCGGCGCCGGATGGGGAAGCACGGGTACGGGAACGGTCTCGCTGATTGCCAGCCCATTCACCAGCGGATCGGGCGACGTGAAGCTTGGCGAGACGATCAACGTCCCCGGTGGCCCGGGAGGCACCGTCCGTATCGATTACCAGTTCCAGAACAGCAACAACGTTGTCTTCAAGACCTTGGCGCACGATGTGAAGTACAATCAGGGTGGCACCTTCAACTCAGGCACCAATTCCTTCACGGGTGGGTCGACAGCGACCGGTCAGGGCTCGACCACGCGGCCTTGAGCTTCCTGACAGCGGACGAAAAAAGGGCCGGACGAAAGTCCGGCCCTTTGAGTTAGCACGTTAGGGGAGGAGATAAGCACTCAGCAAGGTCAGCACTTAAGGTGAGCCTACAAGGGGCCGGGTTCGCCGGGCTGTGCGTTTACTCACACCTGCGGCCGGAAATTTCATAAGAAAATCAATCCGCGCGGAACTCCCTAACCATCTTAGTCAGGCGGGCGACGTCGCGCAGGACCAAGGCGTCGCTTTCGCGCTCGACGATGCCTTTGCGGGCAAGTTCGCCCAACACGCGGGCGACTGTTTCACGGGTGGTACTGACGCGGGCGGCGATGTCGGAATGCACGGGAATCGGCCGGATGCTCGCTTGGTTGGTGATCCGCTCGAAAGCCGTGGGGTCGCTGTCTCGTGCCTCGCGCAAAAGCTCGGCGTAGACCCGGTTGTGAGCCCCCAGCGTGCTCAGATCCATGATCCGATCAGTCGACTCACGTACCACCTCAGCCAGGCGGCGAAGGAGAGCCTGTGCTACCGTGGGGTTGCTTTCGAGGATCTCACGGAACACTGCAGCCGACAGTGAAGCGGCCAGGGTCGGCCGGATAGCAACCACCGCAGCAGAGCGCGGCTGGCCGTCGATTGAGGCGAGCTCGCCGAAGCAGCCGCCAGGGCCGATCTCATCGAAGCTGACCTCGCGCCCGGCCGGCGAATAATTGACCACGCGAGCCTTTCCGGCGACGACGAAGAAGACATCCTGCGTGTCGGTCTCGCGGTCGATGATCTGCTCGTCTTCTTTATAGGTGCGCCAGCGGCAGCGCCGCTCGATTGCCTGACGATGGGTCGGCGGCAGCGCAGCGAACAGACTCACCTGCGCCAGGGTCTGGCTCGCGGACTTGCCGGGCGTCGAAGCAGGCGGGTGGGGCATCGTCAATCCTCCGGCACGACTCGCGGTCGGCGGGTGCGCCTATAGAATAATGACGGGCGGCGGGCAGCGGCAAGCCGGCGCGGGCCGGTTGCCGCCTCCGGGCCGCGCGTCTATAGTCCCGCGACACTGTTTTGCACCGCAGCATCGCCCGCGCGGTGCGGCAAGAGCGGAGCCGCATGAGCAATCTCGAGGAACTCCACGGCCTGTTTTTCGAAGACCTCAAGGTCGGGCAGACGGCCATATACGCTCGCACCATCACTGAGACTGACATCGTTCTGTTCGCCGGCATCACCGGCGACAACAATCCGGTGCATATCAACGAGGAATTCGCTGCCAACACGATGTTCTCGGGGCGCATCGCCCACGGCATGCTGACCGCTTCGTTCATCTCGACCGTTCTGGGCGTCAAGCTGCCCGGGCCGGGCGCCATCTATGTCAGTCAGACTGTGCGCTTCAAGGCGCCGGTCCGCGCTGGCGACACGCTTACCGTCAGGGCGACGATCACCGACCTCGTGCCGGAGAAGCGCCGTGCAACGCTGTCGACTGTGGTCACTGTCGGCAACAAGACGGTGCTCGAGGGCGAGGCCGTAGTCATCGTGCCGTTACGCTCGTCGGTGGCCGGGGCGTAGGCGCACGCTCCTTTCCGCCGCCGCTTCACGCGATGCGTATCCATCGCCACACTGACGACCTGCCTGCCGCTTCTCGCGGTGGCATGGTCGCGGTCGGAAATTTCGACGGCGTGCATCGCGGCCACCAGGCGGTGATCGGTGACGCGGTGCGTCGCGCTCAGGCGGCCGGCGCACCAGCCCAGGTTCTGACCTTCGAGCCGCATCCACGGCGCTTCTTTAAGCCGGACACGCCACCGTTCCAGCTGACCCGGTTGCGGACCAAGGCCAGGGCTCTCGCCGGTTTGGGTGTCGACGATTTGTTCGTGCTGCGCTTCACTCGGGAGATGGCCGGCTATACGGCCGAAGCGTTCATCGACCGTTTTCTCGTGCGCGACCTCGGCGCAAGGCACGTGGTCGTCGGCTACGATTTCGTGTTCGGCAAGGGGCGCTCGGGCAATCCCGAGCTACTCAAGGAACGCCTCGTGGCCAGCGGTATCGGCATCACGATCATGGCGCCTGTGACAGCGGCGGAGCTGGCGGCCGTCGATGCGGACCCGGAAGCGGCCGTGATCTCCTCGACCGGCGTGCGTGACGCCCTCCGTACCGGCGACCCGGCCGCGGCGGCGCGGCTCCTGGGGCGGCCATTCGAGATCGAGGCCAGGGTTCAGCGCGGAGATGCCCGCGGCCGCCAGCTCGGATTCCCGACCGCCAACCTCTGGCTGGGCGACTATCTGCGTCCGGCGCTCGGTGTCTACGCCGTCCGGGTTACGGTCGACGACCGGGCGAATGCTCATCGCGGTGTTGCCAATCTTGGCCTGCGTCCGACCTTCGGGGGCTTGGCCGAGCCGCGGCTTGAGGTGCATCTTTTCGATTTCAGCGACGATCTCTATGGCCGGCGGTTGCGGGTAGAGCTGGTGCAGTTCCTCCGGCCAGAGCGTAAGTTCCCCGACATAGCCGCCCTCCAGGAGCAGATCGCGCACGATGCGGCGGCGGCACGCACTGTTCTTGCCGCTGCAGAGCACCGGCGGCGCGGGCCTATTCCGTTGGCCGAAAGCGAGGACGGTTGACGCCATGCGACCGCGTTCCTATGATCCGCCGCGCCATGAACGCAACGCTCCGCCACTCCACGACGACCGGGCGAATTACCGCCCCGGCCTCCCTTCGGGGCCGGGACGAAGTCCGTTTTTCGTCGTCGTTGCAGGAGCTTGCGTGTCATGTCCGCTGCTGAATTCCGATCCTCTCCCACTTGGTGTTTCTCGGTGTATGCCGCCCCGGAGGCGTGCGTCATGCCGCGGGTGCTTGAGTTTTTTGCCAAGCGCGGGCTCGTCCCGAGCCGCTTCCACGGCGATGTGGTCGACGAGGGGCTCGTCGTTGACGTTCATGTGGGCGGTGTCGAGGAGGGCGTGGCGGACCATATCGCCGTCTGCCTGCGCGAGCTGGTCTATGTCGAGCGCGTGCTGACTGCGACCAAGCGCCCGGCCGTCCAGGTACAGCTCCGATGACCGACTACAAATCCACGGTCTTTCTGCCGCAGACCGCGTTCCCCATGCGCGGCGACCTGCCCAAGCGCGAGCCCGATCACCTGGCGCGCTGGCAGAAGATGGATCTGCACACCAAACTGCGCGCCGCCTCGAAGGGCCGGGAGAAATACATCCTTCACGACGGCCCGCCCTATGCCAACGGCAACCTGCATATCGGCACGGGCCTCAACAAGATCCTCAAGGACGTCGTCAACCGCTCCTACCAGATGCTGGGCAAGGACGCGCATTACGTTCCGGGCTGGGACTGCCACGGCCTGCCGATCGAATGGAAGATCGAGGAAGAGTACCGGACCAAGGGCAAGGACAAAGACAAGGTCGACATCATCGAGTTCCGGCGCGAGTGCCGCGAGTTCGCGCAGAAATGGATCGAAATCCAGCGTGACGAGTTCAAGCGCCTCGGTGTCGAAGGCGACTGGTCGAACTACTACGCCACCATGGCCTTTCCGGCCGAGGCGCATATCGTGCGCGAGCTCGGCAAGTTCGTGATGAATGGCGGTCTCTATCGCGGCTCGCGCCCGGTCATGTGGTCGGTGGTCGAGAAAACGGCGCTGGCCGAGGCCGAGATCGAGTATCACGACCACACCTCGACCACGGTGTTCGTGCGATTTCCCGTGCTGCATTCGCCGCACAAGCAGCTCGAGGGTGCTGCGGTCGTTATCTGGACGACAACGCCGTGGACCCTGCCGGGCAACCGGGCGCTCGCTGCTGGCCCGGAGGTCGAATATGACCTGCTGATCGTCAAACAGGTGGCTGAGGACAGCCTGGTCAAGGTCGGTGACAAGCTGCTCGTGGCCAAGAAGCTGTCGTCCGATTTCGTCCAGACTACCGGCATCGTTGAGGCCGAGTACGACTGGGGCCTGCGCCTGACCGGTGCTCAGCTTAAAGGCACGATCTGCGGCCACCCGTTGTGCGGGCAGGGTTACGACTACGACGTGCCGGTGCTCAACGGCGACTTCGTCACCACCGAGGCCGGCACGGGCTTCGTGCATATCGCGCCCGGCCACGGTGCGGATGACTACGAGCTCGGCATGGCTAACGGCATCGAAGTGCCGCAAACGGTCGACGAGGACGGCAGCTATTTCGCGCACGTGCCGCTCTTCGCCGGCAAGAAGGTCTATACCCATCGCGGCAAGCCCGGTGACGCCAACGAGGCGGTGATTGAGGCGATCAAGGCGGCGGGCGGGCTTCTGGCGCGCGGCAAGCTCGTGCATTCCTATCCGCATTCCTGGCGCTCCAAGGCGCCGCTGATCTTTCGCAACACGCCTCAGTGGTTCATCTCGATGGCCGCCAACGACCTGCGCGCCAAGGCGCTGCAGGCGATCGACGGCACGCGCTGGTACCCGGCAAGCGGCCGAAACCGGCTTTACTCGATGATCGAGAGCCGGCCTGACTGGTGCATCTCCCGCCAGCGCGCCTGGGGTGTGCCGATCGCGGTCTTCACCCACAAGAAGACCGGCGAGCTGCTGCGTGATCCCGAGGTTATGGAGCGCATCGCCCAGGTCTTCGAGAAGGAAGGTTGCGATGCCTGGTACACCAGCGACGCCTCGAGCTTCCTCGGCAACAAGTACAGGGCGGACGACTACGACCAGGTGAAGGACATTGTCGACGTCTGGTTCGAGTCCGGCTGCACGCATGCCTTCGTGCTCGAGCAGCGGCCCGAGCTGAACTGGCCGGCCTCGCTCTATCTTGAGGGATCCGACCAGCATCGCGGCTGGTTCCACTCCTCGCTGCTCGAATCCTGCGGCACGCGCGGCCGCGCACCCTACGACGCAGTGCTGACCCACGGCTTCGTGCTCGACGAGCAGGGCCGTAAGATGTCCAAGTCGCTAGGCAACGTCGTCGCTCCGCAGGAGGTGGCGAACAAGCTCGGCGCCGACATCCTGCGTCTCTGGGTAGTCAGCTCCGACTACTCTGAGGATCTGCGTATCGGGCCGGAGATTCTGAAGCACCAGGCGGAGCTCTATCGCCGTCTGCGCAATACGCTGCGCTATCTGCTTGGCAATCTGGCGGGGTTCGGCGAGTCGGAGAAGCTGCCGCTTGATCGTCCGGCGGACATCCGGTCACTGCCCGAAGTCGAGCGCTGGGTCCTGCACCGCCTGGCCGAGCTCGACGCCAGTCTGCGCAAGGCTCTGAACGAATACGCCCTCACCGGCTTCTACACGGCGCTGCACAATTTCTGCGCCGTCGATCTCTCGGCCTTCTACTTCGACATCCGCAAGGACGCGCTCTACTGCGACCGGCCGGACAGCCCGCGCCGCCGCGCCTGCCGTGCGGTACTCGACCGGGTCTTCCATTGCTTGGTGACCTGGCTCGCGCCGGTACTGTGCTTTACCGCGGAAGAGGCGTGGCTGGCGCGTTTTCCGGGCGACGAGCAGAGCGTTCACCTGCAGGTCTTCCCGCAGCTTCCGGAGTCTTGGCGCGACGAGACGCTGGCCGCGCGCTGGGCGAAGGTGCGTGACCTACGGCGTGTTGTCACCGGCGCCATAGAACTCGCGCGGGCCGACAAGAAGATCGGCTCGAGCTTGCAGGCCGCTCCCGAAGTCTTCGCTGAGGCGGAGTATCTCGAGGCGATCGAGGGACTCGACGCGGCGGAGATCTGGATCACCTCAGGAGCCTCGCTGCGCCCGGCCGGTGAGCGCGGCACCGGCGAAGCCCTGTTCACGCTACCCGACGTCAAGGGCGTGTGGACACGATTCGCCTCGGCCGACGGCAGCAAGTGCGAGCGCTGCTGGAAGGTCCTGCCGGATGTCGGCAGTCATGAGGCGCATCCGTCGCTATGCGGCCGTTGCGCCGACGCGGTCGACGCCGGCACGGCGGCCAAGTAGCGGTTGATGGTGCGGCTCGCGGGTCCCCAGCGGCTGGGTCTCGTCCTGGCGCTCGCGGTCATCGCTCTCGACCAGGCGACGAAGTTCTGGATGTATCAGTATCTCGTCGTCGATGGCGTCCGGGCCATGACGCTGCTGCCGTTCTTCAACCTAGTGACGGTCTGGAACTACGGGGTCAGCTTCGGGATGTTCAACACCGGCGCCGCGGCGACCGCTTGGATATTCAGTCTGGTGGCGCTGGCCATCTCGGCCGGGCTGGCTGTCTGGCTGGCGCGGGCGGATCGTATGCTGCTGACGGCGGCGCTGGGCCTAGTCATTGGGGGGGCAGTCGGCAACGTGATCGACCGGCTCCATTTCGGGGCGGTCTTCGATTTCCTTGATTTTCATGCCTTTGGCTGGCACTGGCCGGCCTTTAACATAGCCGATTCAGCCATTACCGTCGGAGTTGCCGTTCTGTTCGCGGACTCCTTGTTTGGGGACGAGGGCAGGAGTAAATAGATTCCGTGACGGCTCGCCTTTCCGCTCCGGTTGCCTTGTGCCTTGGCCTGCTGGCGGCCTCGCTGCTCGGCGGTTGCGGCGACACCCGCAAGGCGCTGGGTTTCGAGAAGTCCACGCCCGACGAATTCAAGGTCATAAGCCGAGCGCCGCTGTCGCTACCGCCGGACTATGCGCTGCGGCCGCCACAACCGGGCGCTGTCCGTCCTCAGGAGCAGGGAATCCCTCAGCGCGCAATGGCGGCGCTGACTGGTGTTCCGGTCACGGGTGAGCGCGGTGGTCCAGACGCTAGTGTCGGCGAGAACGCGCTGCTGGTGAAGGTCGGGGCCGATCGCGTCAATCCGAACATTCGCGAGGTCATAGACCGCGAATCGTCTGTCCTCGCCAACGCGGATGCCACGCTTCTCGATCGCCTCATGTTCTGGCGCAAGCCGGACGACCTCTCACCCGTTGTCGATCCCAATCGAGAGACCCAGCGTATGCGGGAGAACGCAGCGCTCGGGCGCCCTCTGAACGAGGGCGACACGCCGACCATCCGGCGCCGGCGCAAGGCACCGCTTGAAGCCTTGTTGAACTGAGCCCCGCAGGCGGCTGCCGCCTGCGACGATGTAGCTGGACCGGGGGTGGCGAAGCCGCGACAATAGCGGTGGAGAATCACCCAATGACCGCATCCCTCAAAGAAACGACCGGCCGGATAGTCGCGGCGCTGCTTGCGGCTCTGGTTGTGGGCGGCGCCGCGCAGGCTCAGGTTTTCAATCCCGAAACAATTACCCTGTCCAACGGCCTGCAGGTCGTTTCGATCACCAACGCACGCGCACCGGTTGTCGCCCACATGGTCTGGTATCGGATCGGGGCAGCCGATGAGCCCGCCGGGAAGTCCGGCATCGCGCATTTCCTCGAGCACCTGATGTTCAAGGGCACGAAGGAGATTCCCCCGGGCGAATTTTCCAAGATCGTGGCCAATAACGGGGGGCGCGACAACGCCTTCACCGGCCACGACTACACCGGCTATTTCCAGAACATCGCCCGTGATCGGCTGGAGCTGGTCATGAAGATGGAAGCCGATCGCATGTCGAACCTCGTGCTGACCGACGCCGAGGTCAATCCCGAACGGGAGGTGGTGCGCGAGGAACGGCGTTCTGTCGTCGAGAACAATCCTCGCTCGCGCCTGCGCGAGCAGCTCAATGCCGCATTGTTCCTCAATCATCCCTATGGAAGGCCGATCATCGGCTGGGACCACGAGATCCGTAACCTGACGACCGCGGACGCTCTGGCTTGGTATCGCAACTACTACGCACCGAACAATGCCGTGCTGGTGGTCGCTGGCGACATCACGATGGCCGATCTCAAGCCACTGGCGGAGAAATACTACGGCGTCATTCCGCCCAAGCCACTGCCCGCGCGGCTGCGGCCGGTCGAGCCACCGCACCAGGCGGCGCGGCGCGTCGAGCTCAAGGACGGTCGTGTCCGCCAAGTGACCTGGAACCGGGTCTTTCTGGCGCCGAGCTACGTTGCCGGCGAGAAAGAGCACGCGGACCCTCTCCAGGTTCTGGCTGAAGTGGTGGGCGGTGGCGTGTCGAGCCGGCTGCATCGCGGCCTGGTGCTGGACCGGCAGCTGGCCACCAGCGCCGGCGCCTACTACGACCCTGATTCGCTCGATCAGACCGGTTTTGGTGTCTCTTCCGCTTTGCGTCCGGAAACCAAGATCGAGGAATTCGAGGCAGCGATCGAGGCCGAGCTCCGCCGTGTCGTCGAGAACGGCGTGGGCGAGGACGAGGTAGAACGCGCCAAGTCGCGCATGCGCGCCGCCGCGGTCTATGCCCGAGACAGCCTGCAGGGCGGGGCGCGCACGCTTGGCACGGCGATTGTCACCGGCACCAGCATCGACCATGTCGAGAGCTGGCCTCGGCGCATGGCGGCCGTTACCGCCGCCCAGGTCTCGGCCGCGGCTCGGGCTATCCTGCGGGAGGAACGGTCGGCAACCGGCCTGCTGCTGCCGAAGCCGGGGAGCTGATATGACTCGTCTGCTGCGTTTCCTGCTTGTCATCGCCCTGCTGGCGCCGCTGCCGGCGCTGGCCATGACCATCGAGCGTGTCACCAGCCCGGGCGGCATCGAAGCCTGGCTGGTCCGCGACCGCAGCATTCCGGTCGTGGCGCTCGAGTACACGTTCCGCGGCGGCGCGGCGATCGAGGCCTCTGGCCGGGAAGGCACGGCAAGCTTGCTGGCTGCCATGCTGGTCGAAGGAGCCGGGGACTTCGAGTCGCAGCGCTTCCAAGGAGAGCTTGAGGACCGTGTCGTTTCGCTCGGTTTCGATGCGGGGCTCGATACCTTCAATGGCTCGCTCAAAACCCTCGCCGAGAATCTCGACTTCGCCGCCGGTATGCTGCGCTTGGCTCTGACGGCGCCGCGCTTCGATACCGCCGACCTCGATCGTGTCAAGGCGCGGACCGCCATCGGCCTGCGCCGCGCGGCCGAGGAGCCGAGCACCATCGCCGGCCGCCTCTGGATGTCGACGACGTTTGCCGGCCATCCCTATGGCCGCCCGGTGCGCGGCACACCCGAGACGGTCATGACACTCGACGCCGAAGCGCTGCGCGCCTATCTCCGGCAGCACCTGACACGCGACCGTCTGATTGTCGGGGCGGCCGGCGACATCACGCCGGAAGCGCTGGGCCGTCTCGTGGATCATGTGTTTGCAGGATTGCCAGCGCGTGGCGAACAGGTGAACGTGCCGGACGCGGCTCCCAAGAACCTTGGACGCACGCTGGCGGTCCGCCGCCCGGTGCCGCAGAGCGTCGTGACCCTCGGCCACGACGGCCTGAAACGCGACGACCCCGACTACTATGCCGCGACCATCGTCAACTACATCCTAGGAGGCGGCGGATTCAATTCACGCCTGACCACCGAAGTACGCGAGAAGCGCGGCTTGGCCTACTCGGTCTATTCCTATCTCAGCGCCTATGATCGTGCCGGGCTGATGATGGGCGGCACGGCGACGGAGAACGCCCGTGTTGCGCAGTCCCTTGAGGTAATTCGCCGCGAATGGCAGCGGATGCACGACGAGGGGCCGAGCGAAAGCGAGCTGGCCAACGCCAAGACGTATCTCACGGGATCGTTTCCGCTGCGCCTCGATGCTAGCAATCGCATCGCCCGCCTGATGGTCACGATCCAGTACGACGAGCTCGGGATCGACTATCTGGACCGGCGGTCGGCCCTGATCAACGGCGTGACCCTGGCCGATGCGCGCCGCGTGGCGCGGCGGCTGCTCAACGCGGATCGGCTGCTTACGGTGGTGGTCGATCCCGA
>VGEI01000062.1 GCA_016869415.1 Alphaproteobacteria bacterium | reverse complement strand
CCGACGATCAGGCTGTTGATGAAGTTGGCGCTGAAGTCGGAGGACCGCGAGAAGAGGACTGCGTTGAAATTTATCAGCGTCGGAGTGAACATCACCTGCCCGGACAATAGCGCGATCTGTGTCTTGAACGCCGCCACGGCGATCCACAGAAAGGGAAACAGCACCACGACGGCGGCGACGATCAGGGCGCCGTGCCGGGCCAGCGCTGCCGCAAGAGGCCGCTGCATCAGGCATCCTCCCGCCGGCGTCGCGCCGCGGCCAGGGCCACGACGATCAGCAGCGCGATCACGAACAGTGCCAACACCGAGATCGCCGAGCCGTAGCCCATGCGATCCTCGGTGAAGAACCGGCGATAAATGGTGAAGGACAGCACCTCGGTCGCCATTCCCGGCCCACCGCCGGTCAGCAGATAGACCTCATCGAAGACCTTGAAAGCAACGATGAGCCGGAAGACCAGCGTGACCAGGATGGTCGGCAGCATCAGCGGCAGGGTGACGTAGCGCAGCTCCTGCCACCATTTGGCGCCGTCGACATGGGCAGCCTCGTAGACGTCCCGCGGCAGCGATTCGAGGCCGGCCAGCAGCAGCAGGAAGCAGAAGGGCGTCCAGTGCCAGATATCGACGACGATGACCGCGAGCAGCGCCGTCGACCGCTGGCCGAGCCAGTCGAGCGGTGCAAATCCCAGAAGGCCGGACATCTGGTTGATCACGCCGAAGTCGAAATTGTACATCAGCTTCCAGATCGCCCCGATGACGATGCCGGGGACGAGGATCGGCAACAGAAAGATGGCGCGGTAGAGGACTCTCCCGCGCCATGTCCGGCTGACGAGCAGAGCGAGAAAAAAGCCGAGAATCATCTGCCCGCTTACTGCGGCGACGGCGAAGATGAGCGTGTTGGAAAGGCCCGAAGTAAACAGGGTGTCCGCCGGCAGCGCCGCGTAGTGACCGAGCCCGTTCCAGCTCCAGCGCGCCACGCCGTCGCTCCAGGCGACGCTGTTGAAGCTGAGCGCGAGCAGATTGAAGACCGGCAGAACGGTGAGGACGGCAAGCAGGGCGACGGTCGGCGCCACCGTCGCCACGCGCCAGGGATCGCCCCGCGTGAATTCTGCCGCCATGAAGGTGCCGCCCCCGCTTTCTCTTTAGGTGAGGTCGGGCAGCCTCCCCGTCCTATAGCCGCCCTTCTGCATGATGTCGTGGATCTCGGCCGCGATCATGTTGAGAGCCCGCGTCGAGGTGAGCTCACCGGTCACCGCCTGGTTGAGGCGCACATCGAAAACGGCGGTGAGCTGCGCCCCTTCCTGCACGGTCCACATCTGGCGCGAATGCTTGAGGCCCTCGCCCAGCGCCTTCATCCAGCGATATTCCGGCTTCTGGTTCATGGCCGAGGCGAGCACGTCGTAGCGCACCGGCGGGGCTCCGGCCTCGACCAGCTTCACCTGGGCCTCGTAGGTCTGGAACCACCGGAGGAAGGCGAGTGCTGCCACCTGCCGCTCCTTCGGCACATTGCGCGGAATGCCGCCGATGAAATGCCCGAGCGGCGGTGCGGGCATGTGTCCCGGTGCCGCCGGTGGCACGGCAAAGCCGATCTTGCCGGCGACGGCCGACTTGGTCGGGTCATCCATCTGCGCCCAAGCGGCGATGACCATGATGGCGTGCGCCGACTTGCCGGTCACCAGGTTCTGAATGACCTGCCCTTGCGTCTGGCCGCCGGTATTCGGATGCCCGGCTTCCTTGGCCAGCCGCAAGTAATAGTCGAGCGCGTTACGTGCAGCCGGCGAGTTGATGACGACAGAGTAGTCGCCTTCTTTCTCGTTGCGGAAAAGGTTGCCGCCGTGGCTCCACAGATAGGGGAACCAGTCATAGGTGACGCCCGTCGTCTCACGCGCTCCTCGCTGCACCATGCCGTAGGAGGTTGGCGGGTTGTGCAACGCCTTGGCATTGGCGAGCAGCTCGTCCCAGGTCGTCGGCACCTTGAGACCCTTCTGCTGGTAGAGATCGGTACGGTAATAGAGCAACGGGATATTGGGGTTGATCGGCACGCCCATCAGCTTGCCGGTCTTGCTAGTGACGGTCTTGTTCTGCGCATCCCAGAACGGCGTATCGTCGAAGGTTGCAACCTGAGGGTCGAGCTTGAACCCGGGATCGATATCGTGCACCGGTGTGATGAAGCCGCCCTGATAGAATTCGACGAAAAACAGCCCGTTCATGGTCAGCAGGTCGTACTGCCCCTGGTTGGCGCGCACCGAGTTGCGCTGCTTCTCGAGGCTGCCGGCGAACGGGTTGACGTCGAGAGTCACCTTGTTGCCAGTGGCCTTCTCGTAAGCGTCGACCGCGCCGCTGAAGCCGTTGAACCAGGGCGACTGGTTGATGACGATGGTGATCGGCGCCTGCCGACCTTGGGCCGAGGCGGGCCGCACCCACGACGTCACGGCTCCCGCCGTCAAAGCGGCACCACCCGCCATCACCGAGCGGCGGCTGAATTTCTTCTTGGCTGTCATCGCTCCCTCCCTTCAAGGAATTCGGTTGCTAGATCGTCTGCCAGGCTCCATTCGCAGCAGCGGAATCAAAGGCCGCTTCGATAATGCGGACCGATGTAATGGCTTGCGCGAACGTGCAGGCCAGCGTCTCCTCACCGCGCAGGGCGGCAGCGAAGTTGAGGGTGGAGGCGCCGGGCGTGCCGTCGGCTGAAATACGCTCCAGCGGCTCGCGCTTCTCGCCCCAGTAGGTGAGCTGCCAACCCACCGGGATGTCGAGCGGCCGGCGAATTTCGAGCAGCCCGCGCTCACCGTAGATGCGCACCTCGTCCCACATGTGCAAGCCGTGATCGATACAGGTCATACGCCAGGTGAAGCCCGGGAACTCGATATCAGCATAGCCACCGGCGTCGATCAGGCCGGGTTTACCGGACTGCAGGCGCGCACTGACACGTTGCGGCAGCGCATCGGCCAGCCAGGGAATGAGGTCGGCCATATGCGCACCGCGCCCGGTAAACGGCCCACCTCCGGACAGTTTCGGATCGGTGATCCAACCTTCGTACTCGTAGCCGAGCTGCACGGTCTCGATGTGATGGATGGCCCCGATGGCGCCGCTGCGAATGATCTCTCGAGCCCGCACGCAGGCGGCATCGAGGCGGCGATTGAAGGCAACGCCAGCCAGAGTTCCGCGGGCTGTTGCCAACTTCGACAAAGACCGTGCATCGACGCTCTTCAGCACGAAGGGCTTGTCCATAAGCACCGGCTTGCCGTGCTCAAGACAGGCCGCGGCCTGCGCCGCATGGAGAACATGAGGCGTGCTGACGACGATCCCGTCGCACGCACCGTCGGCCCACAGATCGTCGAGCCTGGTGGTTGTTCTCGCCCCCAGACGAGCCGCAACTTCGGCTATCGGGGGTCCGATCGATACGTCACAGATGATCGACAATTCGATCGAGGGGTCGCCCTCTATCGCTGGCACATGGTAGCGCCGGGAAAACTTGCCGCAGCCGACGAGGGCAAGCCGCACAGCGCGCCTTCCGCCTGGGCCCGTGTTCCTTTGCCTCACTGCTGCCGTTGACGATGTCATGATAACGGCTCGCCTTCAGCGGAATTCGATACGATACTTGTAGCGGTCGCCACGCATGTAGGAGTGGCGATACTCCGCCAGCCGATCGCCGTGTGTGAAACTATGACGCTCGACGCTGAACAGCGGCGTGCCGCCCGCGATACTAAGCGCGTCGGCAACATAGTCGTCAGCAACCGCAGGCTCGAGGGTCTCCTCGGCGCGAACGAGGAACAGATTGAATGACTGTTCCAGCATTTCGTAGATCGTGCGCTGCGACAGGTCGACTTTGTCTAACCCCTCCACCAGGTCGGCGGGGAAGACGCTGGTATGGAGAGTCACCGGCACGCCTTCCATGAACTGGACGCGTTCGACCTCATAAACCTTCGCGCCTTTGGGCAGGTCGAACTTCTTGCGCAACTCCTCGCGGACCGTGCGCCGCTCGCAGCGCCGCACGATCGACGTCTGATCGTGCTTGAGTCCCTTCTCACGAAACAGCCGATAGGAGCCGAGGATGCTGCCCTCGAATTTCGGCCGGCTGACAAATGTGCCGCGGCCCTGGCGGCTGTGAACGATGCCTTGCTGCGCCAGATCGCTGAGCGCCCGCCGGATCGTGCCACGACTCACCCCGTAGTGCCGACACAGTTCCGCTTCGGACGGCAGTTCTTCGCCGGAACGCCAGCGCCCGGACGTGATATGCAGCGCCAAGGATTCTTTTATCTGGTGATAGAGCGGGATGACGTCGGCCGGCTCGACTGGCGACAGATCCGCCAGGGCCTTGAGCTTTTGCGCCGCTTCAGCCACGGAGGCATCCCCCGGAAAGATGATGCCTTATACATAAGTCTAGTTGTTTATACAAGTAACGGGCGACGGACGCCGCCACCGATGAGGTCCACGAATCTCTTGTTGACCATGTTCGCATCTCGGCAAGCGCAGTGCGCGCCAGGAACCTCGGTCGTCGAAACCTAAGACCCGGGTATTAACCGAAGCGCTCGATCGAGAATGGTCTGAGGTCGAAGCGTGCAGGGCGTCCGGCGATCAGATCCGCCGTCAGCTGGCCCACCAGCGGTCCCAGCGTGTAGCCGTTCGACGTCACGGCGTTGAAGAAGCCCGGCACTCCAGGGACCTCGCCGATCAGCGGCGCTCCGTCCAGATTGACGTTCATCGCCGCCCAGCTGCGCAGCACCTGGTACCCGTCCAGCGCCGGGATCACGCGGCGCGCGACCCACAGATTGCCCTCCAGCGAACGCCGCAGGATGCATGGGAGTCCGGTGGCCGGATCGGCAGCGGCGGTCCAGCCACCGCCGATGATGAATCCTCCCGTATCGGCTTGCTTGAGCGTCAGATGGCGAGCTGCATGCGCAACAAGCTGCGAGACGATCTTGGGGCCGGGTGTGGTGACCACCATCTGTAGCGGTGCACCCTTCACCGGCACGCGGACTCCAGCGAGGCGTCCGATGGCCGGGCTCCAGGGTCCGGCCGCGTTGACGATGCGCCGGCAGACAATCGTGCCGCGATTCGTGCGCACCCGGAATCCCGGTTCATCGCGCTCGATCGACGTTACCTCTGTCCCGGCGGCGACCTTGGCTCCGGCACCCTCTGCCAGCGCGACGACCGCGTAGGTCGCCGTCGCGGGATTGATCTTGCCTTCGAGGGGACAGTAGGCGGCTCCGACAAGCCTCTGCGAAAGAGCCGGCGCCAGCGCGCGCAGCTCGCCGGCGCCAATCACCGAACAATCAATGCCGTACTGGCGCTCGAGCGCAACCTTGGCCGTGAGAAACTCCATGTCTGCCTGCGTTTCGGCCACCATCAATCCGCCAGTCGTACGGACTTCGAGATCGAGTCCGGAGTCGGCCTCGATGGAACGCCAAAGAGCGACCGCCTCGGGTCCCAGGGCGAGCGTTTGAGCCGCCGGTCCGCCGCCGGCTTGCGCCTTACTGCCAAAATCGAACGACAGGAGTTGGACGTGCAGGCTGCCCGCGTTCGCGCCGCTGGCCTGGAGGTTCGGTTCGTCGCGCTCCACCACCAGCGTCTCGATACCGGCGCGGCAAAGCGCCAACGCTGTCGACGAGCCCAGGATTCCAGCGCCGATCACCAGAACGTCCGTGCGCCGATCCTCGGGGGGCCGTTCCTCGGACGAACGTATTCTCGCCGCGACGGGTGCCGGCGCATCGACCTGCTTGTGACCGCCCCATTCCGGTTGCTCGAATGCCAGCGCCGCAAGCGGAACCGGCTTGGCGGGGAGACGGGGTGCGAAGAAATCGTACATCCCGGGAATCCGCCCCGTCCGGCTCTGGATGAGACGGGCCAGAGTCGCGGCGCAGTTGCGCCCCTGACACCGACCCATGCCGGCCCGAGTCCGGCGCTTGAGCGCGCCCAGCGAGCCGCCGCCGCTCGCCATTAGGGCCCGGATCGTTCCGGCTGAAACCTCTTCGCAGCGGCATACGATCGTCTCATCGTCCAAGCCACCCGCGTCGAATGGCGGCGCCTCGTAGATGCTCCACAGAGCTTCCTGAAAGCGCCGCGCACGAGCGAGAGCCGATTGCGCTTTGCGAACTTCTGCCTCTCCAAGCGGCGCGCCCAAGGCCCGTGCGGCAGCGGCGCCTGCCAGAATGCCTCTCGCGGTTGCGACCCGCGCCCCCCCGATTTCAGCTCCGTCGCCGATGACATGGACGCCGGGCACGTTGCACGAGCCATCGTCCTCGGTTTCCGCGGCAAGATAGCCGACATGCTTGTCGACGAAGCGGTGGGTCACGCCCAGTTGGCGTGCGATCTCACTCGAGGGAACGAAGCCATAGCCGAGAATGAGCGCGCCACCGTGGAGTTTCCTACCGTCATCGAGCTCTGCGATAGCGAAGCGGCCATCAGCTCCCGGGTGGGCCGCGACCACCTGTCGGCCCCACAACGTGGGAACCCCGGCGTTCGAAAGACGCCAGACCATCGCGACACCCTCAGCGGCGAGTTCGGGGGCAGCCAAGCTGAGCCGTAGAGCAGCGCGCGCCATACTCAGGTCAGGCCGACGGGCGCTTTCTACGACGGCGACCACTTCGGCTCCACCGCCGATGATCTCCAATGCCGTCTGCAGGTTAAGCGGACCGTTACCGGCCACGATGATCCGCCGGCCCGGTGCAACACGATGGGCGCGGGCCAGTGTCTGGGCCGCTCCCGTGGTCATCACTCCCGGCAACGTCCATCCCGGCATTGGCACGGGTCGCTCGTAAGCGCCCGCTGCGAGAATCAGCCTGGCCGGCGCGAAGATCACGGCACGGCCGCCGACCAGGCAGGCGATCTCGTCGCGCGCGAACGCCCCCCACACCGTGGCGTCGCCGATCAACTCGACACCGGCATCGCGAACCGCCTCAAGCAAAGTGCGACCGCTGCGGAACTGCCGGTCGTCGCCGCCGGGTTCGAAGTCATAGGCGGGCGCCAACGGCTTGAAGTACTGGCCGCCTGGGCTGGGACGCTCGTCGACGACGGTCACCGAAAGGCCGGCGCGTGCGGCGACCAGCGCGGCGTTCAGGCCCGCCGGTCCGGCGCCGACGACCAGAACGTCGACCTCGCGCGCCAGGGGGCGCTCACCGGGTTCGGCCGCTAGCGGTGCGGGAGCCGGCGGCGGAGTGGAGCGCACAACCATCCCCGCGCTCACCTTGGCAAGGCAGGCCCGCTGCTCTGGACGGCCGTCGATCGTCACGACGCATTCGAAGCACGCGCCCATGCCGCACCAAAGCCCGCGGGCCGCGTTCTTTCGGGTTCTTCGAAAAGCCCCGATACCCGCCGCCGTAAGGGCTGCGGCCAGACTTTCGCCTTCTAGCCCCTCTACGAGGCGGTCGTCGAACTTGAAGGTCGCGGGACTGGCGACCGTGCGGATGCGGCGGTTCCGAAGCCTCAAAGTCTGGTCCCGTGCCAACCCGCCTCGCGCTTCCGCCAGTAGAGCGCGTTCAGGCGCTGCGTCAACTCGCCGGGGATGGTGCCGCGGATCGACCGGCCGGATACCTCGCGCACCGGCAACGCCGCGCCCGAGGTCGAACAGGTAAAAACCTCATCAGCTACGAAAAGGTCGAAGGCAGTCACGTTTCCAGCATCGACAGGGATGCTCAGCTCGGCCGCCAGCTCGCAGAACGTCATGCGCGTTATGCCATGCAGGACGCCCAAGGCTGGCGTGCGCAAGACGCCATCCTTCACCAAGAAAAGGTTCGAGCGGGGGGCCTCCTCGACGAATCCCTGGGCGGACAGCCAAACCACGTCGTCGTAACCGGAATCGAGCGCCTCAATCTTGGCCAGCTGATACTGCAGGCGTGCCGTGTGTTTGTAGCGTGGATCGAGCGTGTCCGGTGCCATGCCACGCTGGTGGCCGATCTGCAGGCGTATGCCCTTGGCGCGCTGCTCCTCACTGCCGAGATGGGCATAAGGTGTCGCGAAGGCGCGGACGCTCGGTTTCGCGGCGCGCGGATCCGGGTTTCCGCGCGGCAGAACGCCGCGGGTGACCACGATCTTGATAGCGGCGTCGCGCAAGCCGTTGCGGCGTGCTGTCTCGCAGACGATCTGCGCCCATGCCTGACGATCGAGGCCGGTGTCGATGCGCGCCGCATGCAGCGAGTCCGTCAAGCGCTGTAGGTGATCGTCCAGACGGAAGACCATGCCCTGCCATGCCGAGACGACCTCGTAAATGCCATCGCCGAACTGCACGCCGAGATCGAACGGCGAAAGGCGCGCCCGGCTCTCGGGCACATATTCGCCGTCGCAGTACAGTATCGGTTCGCTCATCGCCGTCACTCCCAGCCCGGGCACGCCGACAAAATGAGGCTTGCGCCGTGCGGTCTAAATGCGCACACTGTTACATCTAATCCTATACAGCCGGTCTTGTGAATGGCGAAGCAGTTCCGCGGCACCTATACCGTCTTGATCACGCCCTTCGCCGCCGATGGCAACCAGGTGGATCACAGAGCCTTGGCGGAACTGGTGCAGTGGCAGATCGCGCAAGGCATCCACGGGCTCATCCCGCTGGGTTCGACCGGCGAGTTCCTCTCATTGAGCGACGAAGAGACGGAAGCCGTCGCTCGGACCGTAATTCAGACCGCCCGCGGACGCGTGCCGGTCCTGATCGGAACCGGCGCGGAGAGCACGAACGAGTCGATCCGCCTGTCCCGACGGGCCGAGCGCTGCGGCGCAGACGGCGTGATGATCATCCCGCCTTTCTACTCGACACCGACCGAGGACGAGCTATTCGAGCACTATCGGCGGATCGGCGAGGCGATCGGTATTCCGATCATGATCTACAACAATCCGGCGACGGCGAACGTCGACATGGTGCCGCAGACGGTCAAGCGTCTCTCGGCGATCGACAATGTCCGCTATATCAAGGAATCGACGCTCGAGGTGACGCGGGTGCGCGACATCATCGAGCTGTGCGGCGAGCGAATGACCGTGTTTGCCGGCATCCTTGGCTACGAGAGCTTTTGGCTCGGCGCGCAAGGTTGGGTGGCGGTGTGCTCGAACCTGCTGCCGGCGGAATCCGCGGAGCTTTTCACGCTGGTCGCGGACGAGCGGAACCAGCCGGCGGCCCTCGCGCTCTACCGGCGCATCTTGCCGATCGTGCGCTGGGTCGGCGGTCATCGTTACGTCTCCGCCACGAAAGCCGCACTGGCGATGATGGGCCGCCCGGTCGGCGACCCCCGGCCGCCGCGCCTGCCGTTACCTGCCGCGGAGCGCGAGGCGCTGCGCCGTGACTTGCTGGCGTTCGGCCTGCTGAAGCCGGCTGCAGCATAGCGATGCTGCCGATATTCGGAGATGTAGTCCTTCGACAAATCAGGGGAGAGCCATGAGAAAGATCGTGCGAGAGATCCCGTCCTTGAGTCGGCGGCAAGCCCTTGTCGGGGCTGGCGCATTCCTGGCAACGGCCACGACTGCATCGCGTGCAAGCGCCCAGGCGAAGATCGCGCCGCCCAACATCATAAAGGCGGGCGCCCTGGTCATGTCGACCAATCCGACGCTGCGGCCCCTGCAATGGGTCAACGATCGCGGCGAGCTCCAGGGCATGCGGATCGATCTGGGCAACGAGATCGCCAAGCAGCTCGGCCTGACCCCCGAATACATCCGCATCGAGTTCTCGGCCCAGGTGCCGGGTCTCGCTGCCAAGCGCTGGGACATGATCAATACCGGCATCTTCTGGACCGAGGAGCGCTCCAAGCTGATGTACATGGTGCCTTACGAACGCGCCGCCCTCAGCTTCATGGCGGCCCGCGGCAATCCTCTTGGCATCAAGGACGTCAAGGATCTCGCGGGGCGGCGGGTTTCGGTCGAGCTCGGCGGCGTCGAGGAGAGACGCACGCGGGAGGTAAGCCAGCAGCTCCAGGGCCAGAATCTGAGGCCGCTCGACATCCGCACCTTCAACAATTTCGCCGAGGCCTTCCAAGCTCTACGGGCGGGCCAGGTTGACGCCTCGGTGACCCTCGATGCCACAGCACAGGCCCTGCAGGATGCCGGGGATTTCAGCCGCGCCATCTCGGGGCTGTTTCCGCAAATCGTCTGCGTTGCCTTTGCCAACAAGCCCCTGGCCGAAGCTGTCGTCGGCACGCTCAACGATCTCAAGAGGAGCGGCTACTACGACAAGCTGTTCGACCAGTTCGGCGTGCTCAAGAACGAGGCTCCGGCTTTCTCGATCCTCGGTCCCGGACCGGCCTGACGCCCGGCCGGGATCGAACATCGGTATTCCCCGCCGCCTGCCTGGGTAGCGCGGCGTAGCGGGCGGCTGGCAGCGGGGAACACGATGAAGGGTTGGAACTGGGAAGGTTTCTGGGGCTACTTCGTCAACGGCTACCTGCTGGAAGGCGCTCTTGTCACGATCGCGCTCACGATCGTGGCGCTCGCCCTGGGACTCGTCCTCGGCCTGATCATCGCGCTCATGCGCATGTCGGCGAGCCGGGCGTTGTCGACAGCAGCCCAAGGCTATATCTGGATCTTTCGCGGCACGCCGCTCCTCGTGCAGCTCGTCATCATCTATACCGGCCTGCCGCAGATCAGCGACAGCCTGCGTCTCGATGTGCTCCAGTCGGCCGTGGTCGGCCTGGTGCTGAACGAAGCGGCGTACCTGTCTGAGATCATCCGGGCCGGAATCTCGGCCGTGCCGGCCGGTCAACGCGAGGCCGCCTTGTCCCTCGGCCTCTCGCCCTGGCGTGCTTTTCGCCTTGTCGTTCTGCCCCAGGCGATGCGCGTGATCATCCCCCCGCTGGGCAACTCGGTGAACGGCCTGCTCAAGGCCACATCCATCGTCTCCGTCATCTCGATGGAAGAGCTGATGCGCCGCGGCCAGATTCTGATGCAGGAACGCTTTCAGGTTCTCGAGATATTCGTCGTCGTCGCCGTTCTCTATCTCGTCATGACAACGGCTTGGGAATTCGTGCAGCGCCGCATAGAGGCCCATTTCGGTCGTGCCTACGGCGCCGCGCCGCGCCCGCGGGAACTAACACGCGACGACCGTTAGGCGTGAAATATCGACTGCCCTTCCTCCTGCTACGCCGCATGGCGTGCCGGCCAGGATGGCATGCCAAGGCTTTAAGCCTGATGCTTGATGCCCGGAACCGCCTGTGGGCGATCGATCTCGACCTCACATCAACCACAGGTATCGCGCCTATGAGCAGCAGTTGCAGTGGAGTGCGGAAGCGTCGGCGGCTTGATCTGTCGTCGATATTTCCTCTTACCCACCGCACTCGGGGGCCAGGGGTTGGATGTTCGCATCCTCTCACTCCGACCGGCCGCTTTATCTTCGGTGGCCGCGCAGCTTATGTCGATAAGCCCTGTGTTTCCTGCGGCTTGTATGCCGGTTCCACGATACTGCACTTGGGGGTAATGCCGGACGCACCCCGCATTCTCGTTAAAAAGTGCGACACTTTCAAAATAAGTTTAGGAGTGTCGCACAGCTTGCCGTGATAGCCTTGATCTCACTGCGCGGCATGGGCATGCTGCCGGTGGGCAGCACGCCCGAAGAGCTGGCCGATCTCATCAAGAAGGAGCTCGATACCTGGGCCAAGGTCGTGGAAGCGACCGGCGGCTGCGGCTGCTGATGCCGCACGCCGAGCCGGACCGCGCGATCTGGGCGACTTGGTACGATATCGACAGCGGCCGCCGCGACGAGTTCCTGGCTTGGCTGCACGGCGAGTATCTGCCGGCGCTCCGCGCCCGCCCCGGCTTTCTCTGGGTGGCGCACTATGCCGATCAGGGCGGCGGTGCGCCGATCGCCGCCTCGGGCGAGACGGTTCTCAAGTACGCGCAGGACGGCATGGGCACGGGCACGCAGTTCGTGCTCATTGCCGGAGCTGCCTCGACCGACGTCTTTCTCGATCCGCCGATCGACGAGATCGAAAAGCAAGCGAGCGAAGCCTCAGGCGACATGCTTTCGCTGCGCCGGGGAGTGCGTACCGTCATCCTGCTCGAGGAGAAGCGGATCTACGGTCCGGCTCACCCGCCGGCCGGCTACGGGCTTGTGCCTGGCCCCTGCATCATGTTCGGCACGTTCCGCATGCCGACGCCCGAGCAGGAGTTCGAGCTCGGTGCCTGGTACATCAAAGACCGGCTGCCTTTCATGGAGAAGACGCCTGGTTGCATCCGGGTGCGCAAGCTGGTCGGTGTCGCCGGCTGGGCGAAATACGGCGCCTTCTACGAGTTCGAAACCCTCGAGGCAAGGACGCGCTGGAAGCAGGAGAACTCGAAGCGCGTGCTCGACCCCAACCACTGGTCGAACCGCATGGTGGGTTCGACCCGGCACGTTCCGGGCTCACCGACGATCGGCCTGCGCACCTGGCCCGCGACATAGCGCGGGTGAGGTCGGCCTCCGCAACCGCTCGATGCGGCTGACGGAAATGCCGGGGCTCTTTCTCCGAGGGCTAGAAGCGGTCGACGCGGAACGGACGGGCGTCGATGGCGGTCGGTACGCTTGACAGCATCTCAGCCACCAGCCGCCCCGTCGTCGCTCCTTCGGTCAGTCCCAGATGCCCGTGACCGAAGGCCAGCGCCACATTGTCATGGCGCGGCGACAGGCTGATCACCGGCATCGAGTCCGGCATCGACGGCCGGAAGCCCATCCATTCGCGCCCGCCTTCGGTGTTGAGCGACGGCAGAGCCTGCCGGCCGAGCTCCAGCAGTGCCTTGGCGCGGGCGAAGTTGGCAGACGCTTCGAGCCCCGCCAGCTCGACTGCACCGCCGATGCACAGGCCCTCGTTCATCGGCGTCATCAGGAAATTGCCCTCGGCGGGGCATACCGGCCGCGTCAGGGTGATACCGGGGTTGGGCAGCGTCGTGTTGTAACCGCGCTCGGTATCGAGCGGCACGTCGCCAGCCACCCGCCGGCAGAGCT
>VGEI01000061.1 GCA_016869415.1 Alphaproteobacteria bacterium | reverse complement strand
GTTCTGTCGGCGCTGATCGCAACGCGGGCGTCGGGAAGGGCGCCTGGGGATGGGGCAGGATGCTCGAATCCTGCGACAGCCTCGAATCTCCGGCTATCCGGTGGGAGTCGATACCAACTCTCGCCGATGGTGATGCGAATGTCCGTGCCGGAGGTGTCGATAGCGGTCACGAGGCCGGGTGCCGCCAGGATTTCCGCCTGCCATTGCGCCGCGGCGGGCGCACAGAACGCCAGCAGGACGAATGTCGCCAGGATATGCTGCAGAAGGCTCATTTGAGATCGATCTTGGATCGGAGCGGGTAAAATTATAGACTGAATGATCCATAATAAACAGGGCGGAAAGAACGCAATCAGATGGTGGGTAGCTCATGATCGGCGCGCGATGTTTGGCGGTTCTGGGTGTTGTCGTGCTGGTGCAGGGATGCGCGGACTCGGCGGTCGAGAGTGCGGGCGACCCGCTGTCGACAGGCTGTGTCGTGCCGAGACTCGCCGCTACGCCGTCTCCGCCGGTGCGTCCCAACGCGCCTGGCAACCCTCCTGCGCCGGTCCTGTCCGAGGCCGAGTTGGTCGGGCTGGCGGATTGCGTGCGGCCGGTACTGGCGTCGTCGATGCATGCCTCGGAAGCGCCGGCGGCACGGGTCTACTCGTCGAGGCCCCGCTACAGCCTGAGGCCGTTCGGGTCCGAGCATGGCAGCTATCTGGAGATTTTCGCCAACGAGAAGGCGGAGGCGTTCGGCCGCTTCGAGGACGCGGGCGTGCTGCCCGAAGGTTCGATCGTCGCCAAGCACCACTTCTCGGTCAGCGGCGCCGGCGTCGTAAGCCGCGGTCCGCTTCTGACCATGCAGAAGATGCAGCGCGGCTTCAATCCGACGACCACCGACTGGCGCTTCACCATGATCATGCCGGACGGCAGGATCGCCGCCGAGACTGCCGGGCGGAACTCGGCCGGAGTGGATTTCTGCGTCGAATGCCACAAGGCGGCGTGGCGTCAGGATTTCATGATGTTCGTGCCGCCGGAGTTCCGCCGCAAGCCCTGACGCTTCATTCGGAGGCCGCCATGCCGCGCATCGAACCGTTGCCCGTTGAAGCTGCGCCGCTGGCCACGGGATGGCGGCTGCTCGCCGAGC
The DNA here is from genome assembly GCA_016869415.1 of Alphaproteobacteria bacterium. Lineage (GTDB taxonomy): Bacteria > Pseudomonadota > Alphaproteobacteria > CACIAM-22H2 > CACIAM-22H2 > VGEI01. The sequence goes on along the minus strand of VGEI01000061.1, from coordinate 11,777 downwards.
GCGGCTGGTCGCCCGGCAAGCACTCTCCGAGCGTGGCGGGCGAAGCCGCCGCCGGCTGATCTCGATGTTCCTTTATCCCCGGTCCAAGGACCGCCTGTTCCATCTCGGCCCGTTTCCCCTGGAAACGCTGCGTTGTGACGAGCGTGTTGCGGATGCTGAAGCGGCGCGGGCACCGCAGCCGGCAGCCGGCACGGATAGCGCGGACGACCCGTTGTCGCGGGCGGCGGACAAGTACCGCGGCCTGTTCGCGGCCTTCGCCGCCGGCCAGCCGGCGGGGGCACGGGCGCCGGTGCCCGACGACCTCGGGCGCCGCGCCGTCGACATGAAGGGTGCTGGATATTTCATGGATGCGGCCGCGGTCGGAATCTGCGCAATGCCGGATCATGCCTGGCTGGCGGGGGCTGAGCGGGAAGATCACGGCTTTGCCGTGGTGCTGGCGGCCGAACAGCCGCGCGTCCCAGAGCCGGGCAATCCAGCGCAGGGCTGGGTTCAGCCGGCCGCTGGCACGGCGGCAGCGCTGCACGCGACGGAGATCGCCTGTTGCCTGGCGCAGTATATCCGGCTCATGGGATTCGAGGCCCGCGCCCATGTGACCGGCGACATGCGGGTGGATGTCGAAAGGCTGGCAGTTCTCGCTGGCCTCGCCGTGCGGCGCGAGGGGGCAGTCGAGCATCCCTATCTCGGCCAGACCTTGACCTGGGCGGCCGTAACCACGAACTACGCTCTGGCTATCGACCGGCCGCTGCACGCCAGCGCGCTGCGGGCCCGCGGTCTCGCCTATTGGTGGGGTATCAACGGGGCGCAGTCGGGCCGCGAGCGCCGCCGGAAGGCCCGCCGGGCCACGCATCTCAGCGCCTATCCCATGGAGCAGGTGAAGCGGGTCGACCGGCCGACCACGCTGATCCTTGACGACGAGGTTCCCCGCGTGCCCAAGCGCGCGGCCTTCTTCCAGCGCGCGCTACATGGCGACCTGGGAGAGAAGTCGAAAAAGGAACGACAGCGTTTCGCCTTCAAGACACCGTTCGCCTTTGCGCTCCTGCAGCTCATTCGCTCGCTGGTCAAGCACCAGGATGGGCCGCTGTCGCCGGCCACGGGCACGAATCCAGGCGACCCGGCGGCGAACGCCCGGGCGATAAAGTCGCTGTCCTATGCGCTGGGGTCCGACCTCACCGGCATCTGCAAGATTCCGCGCTATGCCTGGTTCTCGCACCGCGAGGACGGGTCGGAGATCAAACCGTATCACCGCTACGCCGTGGTGATGCTGATCGACCAGGGCTACGACACGATGGAGGGCGCCAGCGGCGACGACTGGATCTCGGGCCCCCAATCCATGCGCGGCTATCTTCGGGGGGCGAAGATTGCCGGCGTGATGGCCGAATTTCTGCGCAGCCGCGGCGTGCCGGCCCGCCCGCAGACCAATGCCGACAGCGATGTGCTGCACATCCCGCTCATTCTGTGGGCCGGGTTGGGCGAGCTCAGCCGCATCGGCGAGCTGGTGCTCAATCCCTTCGTCGGGCCGCGCTTCAAGTCCGTGGTTCTGACCACCGACCTGCCGCTGGAAGTCGACAAGCCCATCGATTTCGGGCTGCAGACCTTCTGCGGCACTTGCCTGAAATGCGCCCGCGAATGTCCGTGCGACGCCATCCCCTTCGGCGGCAAGGTGATGTTCAACGGCTATGAGATGTGGAAGCCGGATGTCGAGCGTTGCACCCGCTACCGCGTCACCAATCCGAAGGGTGCAGCCTGCGGCCGATGCATGAAGACCTGCCCGATCAACAAGGTGGTCGACGCCGATGGCGCGGTGCTGACCCGTGTTGCGAGCTGGCTGGGCGTCAACGCCATGTGGCTTAAGCCGCTGCTCGTGCCGATGGCAACGCGGATCGACGACTGGCTCGGCAACGGCCGTCGTAACCCGGCGAAGAAATGGTGGTTCGATCATGAGCTGGTCGACGGTCTGGCCGTCGAGCCGCGGGGCACCAATCGGCGGGACATCGATCCGGCGCGCACCGTCGACCCGGCGACGCAGAAGATGGCTTACTACCACGCCAGCATGATGCCGCCTCCTGACGTGACTGCGCCCATGCCGGTTGACCGCCAGGCGGCGCTGGCGGCGGCGGCGCTCCTCGAGACGCCGGCCGCGGCACTCGCCCGGAAGGAGACGGGTGGGCCGATGCCTTCTCACTATCGTCCGACGCCGCCTGCCGGTGCGGCGGCGCCGGCCGTGACGGTCGCCAGTCCCTACAAGTAGCCGCAGCCCGTTCGCCGATATGGGGCTTGGCGAGTGGATAGCCGCGGCCTATGTTCCGCTGGTCGCTCTAGATACTTTGCCGCTGACCTTCGTAGGCAGGGGCGATCGAGCGGAGAGAGCCGTGGAAATTCGGCTGACCAGCCTGACGGTAGAGGCCGTCACGGGAATCGTTGTCGTCATCGACGTCTTCCGCGCCTTCACCACGGCCGCCGTTGCTCTTTCGCGCGGGGCTCGGCAGATCATCATGGTCGACAGCCTCGAGGAAGCGCTGCGGATGCGTGCCGCCGGTCAGGGGGATTTCTGTATTGGCGAAAGAAAGGGCGCCAAGCCGCCCGAGTTCGATTTCGGCAATTCGCCGGCCGAGCTGGAGCGGGCCGAGGTCGTGGGCAAGACGCTGATCCAGACGACGACCAACGGGACAACAGGAATCCTGGCGGCCCGCTGTGCTGAGTGCATCTACGCCGGCGCCTTCGTGACGGCGGAGGCGACTGTGCAGGTGATTCTCCGGAACACTCCAGCGGTCGTTACCCTGGTGGCGATGGGGCGGGAGGGCAGGGCACGTGCCGACGAGGACGAGCTCTGCGCTCTCTATCTTCGTAGCCGGCTGGAGGGGCGGCGACCCGATACCGGAGCGATACGTACCTTGCTTGCGACGATGACGCCGCCCGTGAGTCCAGCTCTGCTCGCCAACGGCGGCGCCGATCCTCGTGATCGTGAGATCGCCGCTAGGATCGATTCGGTGCCTTTTCCCGTGCGGGTCAGGCTCGTGGACGGCCGGCCGGTCGCCACCTTGGATAAGGGGTCGTAGGGGCTACTTGGCGGCCGGGCGAACCTCCCCTATGTTCCGCCGGCCTCGCGCACTTGAAGGATCTTATGGCCATCGATTCGTTGCTCCGCCTGCCGCTCAAGGTGGTGAATGTCGGTCTCGCCGGCTTCGCTGCCGATCTTAAGGCGCGTGGCGTCGCGGTGGCTGAAGTCGATTGGGCGCCGCCGGCCCGCGGCGACGCACGGCTTGCAGCCCTGGTGTCGAAGCTCGGCGCGCTCGACTCTGTGGACGCCGCCAACCGCGAGGCGCTCGGCCGCTTCTTCAAGGCGGAACCGGTGCTGGTCGATGTGCGGCCGGCGGGCGAGGTGCTCACGCGTCTCAAGGACCGCATGATCCTGCATGCCGGTCCGCCGATCGGCTGGGAGCGCATGTGTGGGCCGCTGCGCGGCGCCATCCAGGGTGCGATCGTGCTCGAAGGTTGGGCGCCCGACCTCGCCGCGGCGGAAACCCTGGCGGCTTCGGGCGGCATTGCCTTCGAACCCTGCCACCACCACGACGCGGTCGGGCCGATGACCGGGATGATCACCCGCTCGATGCCGGTGATGATCGTGGAGAACCGCACCTTCGGCACGCGGGCTTATTGCACCATCAACGAGGGCCTGGGCAAAGTTATGCGCTTCGGCGGCAACGACGCCGAGGTGCTGAACCGGCTGCGCTGGCTGGCGACGACGCTGGCGCCAGCTCTGGCCGGCGCGCTGCGCCTGCAGGGCGGCCTGCCGCTCAAGCCGCTGATCGCTCGCGGCCTGTCGATGGGCGACGAGATGCACCAGCGCAACGTCGCCTGCTCCAGCCTGTTCATCCGGCAGATGGCGCCCTGGCTGGCGCGTGCGGTGAGCGATTCCGCAACGCTCGCCAGCGCCTGCGAGTTCATCGGCGCCAACGACCAGTTTTTCCTCAACGTGGCGATGGCCATGGGCAAGGCGATCACCGATCCGGCGCGCGGCGTCGCCGGCTCGACGCTGGTCACCGCCATGTGCCGCAACGGCACCGATTTCGGCATCCGCGTCGCCGCCACCGGCGACCGGTGGTTCACCGCTCCGGTCGAGCAGCCCCGAGGGCTCTATTTCCCGGGCTACACAGAAAAGGACGCCAACCCCGACATCGGCGATTCCGCCATCGTCGAGACCATCGGGCTTGGCGGCTTCGCCATGGCCGCCTCGCCGGCGGTGGCTGGGTTCGTGGGTGCGGGCTCGGCTGCCGAGGCGTTGAACTACACCCGCGCCATGTACGATATCGCCTTCGGCCGCAACCCGGATTGGACCATGCCGGCGCTCGATTTCGCCGGTGTGCCGACCGGCATCGATGTGCGCAAGGTGGTGGAGACCGGCATCGCCCCGACCATCAACACCGGCATCGCCCATCGCCTGCCGGGTATCGGCCAGGTGGGCGCGGGCACGGTGAAGGCGCCGCTCGCCTGCTTCGAGCAAGCGCTGACGGCGGTCGCCGGAAAGCTGGGGGTCGGGTGATGCCCCCCTCGTCAACGAATCTCACCGCCAACCGCGTGCGCCGCGGCTTCTATCTGGATTCCGTGGCACTGATGCGGCTGTCGCAGACCGTCTCGGCGCTGCCCGGCGTGACCACGGCGGCGTTGATGATCGGCAGCGCCTCAAACCGCGGCATCCTGCATGAGGCCGGGCTGCTGACCCCCGGTTGCGACGCAGGCGCCAACGACCTGATCATTGCCGTGCAGGCGGCAACGCAGGCGCAGCTCGACGCGGCCGTGAATCGCGCCGAGGAGCTTCTCGACCAGCCGCAGGCTGGCGCCGTCGCCGGCAGTACGCGTCGACCGCGCACGATCAGCGCCGCGCTGACCGATCTCGGCGGTGCTAATCTGGCGCTCGTCTCGGTCCCCGGCGAGTTCGCGGCGGGCGAGGCTCACCGGGCGCTGGGGCTCGGTCTGCATGTGCTGATCTTCAGCGACAACGTTTCCTATGAAGAGGAACGTGCCCTCAAGGAGGAGGCGCAGAAGCGCGGCCTGCTGGTCATGGGGCCGGATTGCGGCACGGCGCTGATCGGCGGCGTGCCCCTTGCCTTCGCCAACGAGGTTGCACTGGGCGATATCGGCATCGTCGGCGCCTCGGGCACCGGCTTGCAGGAAGTCTCGACCCTGATCGCCCGCGGCGGGGGCGGCGTTTCGCACGGTATCGGCACGGGCGGCCGCGACCTGTCGGAGAAGATCGGCGCGCTCACCACGCTCGCCGCCATCGACGCCCTCGATGCCGATCCGGGTACGAAGCGGATCGTCCTTATATCCAAGCCGCCGGCTGCGAATGTCGCAGAAGCGGTCCTGGCGCGTGTGGCCAGGAGCAAGAAGCCCTTTGTTATCTGTTTCCTAGGGGCCAAGGGGCTCAAGCTGCCGGCCAATGCGCGGTTTGCCTCGACTCTGGCAGCGGCGGCGAGCGCAGCCTTGGACAAGCCGGTGACCGGCTCGCTCGACGTTCACTCGACCGCCGCGCAGGCAAGGGCCGGTTTCGACGGGCAGCGACGCTGGATCCGCGGCGTCTATACCGGCGGCACATTGTGCGGCGAGGCGCAGATTGTGCTGCGCGATACCGGCGAGCCCTACTGGTCGAATGCACCGATCCCGGGCTCCCTGCCGCAGCAATCAGCCGTCGCGCACAGCCTGGTCGACTACGGAGCCGACGAATACACGCGCGGCAGGCCGCACCCGATGATCGATCCGGCGTTGCGCGACCAGGCGTTGGCTACGGCGCTCGGCGACCCGGCGGTGGCGGCGGTGCTGTTCGACTGCGTCATCGGTCATGGCGCGCATGCCGACCCGGCCGGTGCCGTGGCACGCGTCATCAAGGCCGGGCCGGGCAACCGGCCTGCCCTGGTCGCCTCGGTCACCGGCACCGATGCCGATCCGCAGAACCGCGCAACCCAGGTGCGCACGCTACAGGAAGTGGGCGTGCTGGTCGCCGCCTCGAACGCAGAGGCGGCCTCGCTCGCCCTGGCGATCTCACGTCCTCGCTAACCAGCCAAGCTCACAAGTGCTGCCACCGCGCCAGCTAGCGCGTCCCAGCCGGAGCTGTGGCCGATACGGTCGAGCCGGGCGACACCGTTGGCGAGCGAGGCGTCGTCACTGGCGAGTGCCATCAGAGTGTCATGCAGCGCGGCGGCCCCTTCACCCTCGGCCGCGGCAGCAAGATGAGCAAAGGAAATGTCGCTGGTCCCTGTGCGGGCGCGCGGCAGAAGCCAAGCTGCCAGCCGGTCTGCGACCTCTTCTCGCCCGAACCCGCGTAGCGCGATGAGCGCGCCGCCGAGCGCGTCGTCGCCTGCCGGTGTCAGGCCGGAACCTAGCCCGATCAGCATCGCCACCGTGGCGGGCGGCTCACCCGTCGGGTCGCGCAGCCAGGCAGCGAGCGTCGGAAGGCTGGAGAAGGCTGCGTTCTGGAACCGGTCGCTGGCGGGAAGCGGCGCCTCGGCAACCAGGGTAGGAATGGCAAGGCTGAGGCCGCGAGCCGGGATCGCCGCCAGACGCACGAGAGCGTTCTTCAGCGCCACCTCGTTCCACGATAGCGAGGCGGCGGGATGCCATAGGTTTGCGTTGGCGGCGTCCAGTTCGAGCCCGCCGAGCCGCACCACTCCCGCCTGCCATCGTGCCGTCGTGTTGGCCGCGACGGCGGAGCCGTCAGGCCAGGCGGCGCAGAGCGCGTTGAGCGGGCCTTGGCCCAGGCCAGGCCCGCCGAAACAGGCGATGCGGCCAGAGACATCACGTAGGTAGAGGCTGCGGGCGAAGACGGCGATTACCGTGGCATCCTCCGCCGCCTCGATCAGGCGCCGCGCCTGCCTGCCGGCAATCGTGAGGACGAAGCTCATACCCCCTAGGCGTGATCGGCGACGATATGCGTCCCGGTCTCGCCGCGCAGCGCCGGCAGCGCCTCGTTGAGATGGCCGATGATGCAGCGTTTGCCGCCCATCTCGACGAAACGGATGGCAGCCTCGACCTTGGGGCCCATGCTGCCGGGCGGGAAATGCCCTTGCGCGTGCAACGCCTTCATCTCCGAGACCGTGACCGCGCTAAGGTCGCGTTGCCGGGGCGTGCCGTAGTCGACCGCTACTCGCGAAACAGGACTGAGGATCATCATCGTGTCGATATCGAGCACGCGGGCCATATGGGCAGAGGTCAGGTCCTTGTCGATCACCGCCTCGACGCCGTAACGCATACCGTTGGATCGGCGCACCACCGGGATGCCGCCGCCGCCGCCGGCGATGACCACGGCGCCGTGCTTGGCCAGCGCGCGGATCAGGGAAATATCGACGATGTGCTTGGGGCGGGGCGAGGGCACAACGTGCCGCCAGCCACGGCCCTTCTCCTCGCGCATTTCCCAGCCGAGCTCGGCGGCGACAGCCTTCGCTTCTGCCTCATCGTAGAACATGCCGATCGGCTTGGTCGGGTTCTTGAAGGCGGGGTCGTCGGGGTCGACCTCAACTTGCGTGAGAAGGCAGACGACATGCCGCTTGTTGCCGATCTCGCGCAGCGCGTTCTCCAGCGCCTGCATCAGCAGATAGGCGATACCGCCCTGGCTGTGGGCGACGCAGATGTCGAGCGACATGGGCTCGACGCGGTGGCGCGAGAGCGCTTGGCGCAGATGGATTTTGCCGACCACCGGTCCGTTCCCATGGGTGATGATCAGCTCGTTGCCCAGTGTCATGATCGGCACCAAGGCGCGACCCATGGTCAGCGCGATGTCGATCTGCTCCTCCGGCGTGCCCTTGATGTTCTCGGGATGGATGGCGTTGCCGCCAATGGCGATCAGCAAGCGGTCCGGTATAGTGCGGAAATCACTCATGGTTTACGAGCCAGCGTATCCGTTTTAACGGCTGTCGGCGAGCGCGCCGGCGCAACGCGTTTACCAGGATGCGGGGAGAGGACTCGCTGCGCCGCGATTCCATCCCCGGACCAGCGCACTTCCCCTGCAATTGCAAATGATCGCGGTGCGGTTGTCCGGAATTTTATCCACATATCCACATGATCAATGGGTAGCGGGAGCGGTGGACTCAAGCATATCCGCCTCATCTACAAGTAATTAAACCGGACTCTAGGATGAATCATGCGGAGTCGGGAAGTTGATCCCATATAGGCTTTTCGTGCCTTGACCCGTCTTCTATCGAATCGGCATCATCCGCGTGCGTCTGCAAGGGCCGTGGGGTCACGGAGCTTGCTACGCGGCTTGCCGATGCGTCGCGAGCGGGCGCGGGACGAAGAGCAACAAACCGCGCGGGTGATGGCGTCAGGGTCTGGCTGGGGGGTTTGTTGCAACGTATCGGGCATTTTGTCGAGCGGCTCTTCCGTGAACGCGAGATCATTCTCCGCTCCCAGGTCGGGGTGCGCTATGTGCCGCTGTCTCCTGGCTTGCAGCGCGGCCTCGCCACTGTTGCGGCGCTCGGATTGGTCGTTACCGCCTGGACGCTCGCTGACCATCATCAGGCGTGGCGCCTGGTCGATCTCAAGAACAGCGAGGTCAGCCGGGTAGAGGAAGCCTATCGTCTGGCCATCGACAGCCTGGGCGCCGCGGTCGACGGCGCGACCGAGACGGGCCGCGCCGAAGGTGCTTCGGCGATCCTTTCGCTGGTCGCGCAGAACGAGTCCCTGCAGCGCCACTTGAGCGAGGTCGAGAAGCGGCTGGCGGCGGCCGAGATGGAACGCGAGCGCGCCTCGTCGGTGCACGAGCAGCTGATCGAGCGTTTGCAGTTGCTGGACCGGCAGGTACGTTCCGTCGCTTCGAAGAACGTCGAGCTTGGCGCGGTGGTCACGACGCTGGAGCAGCATCTGACCGACGCAATGGGCGAGCGCGGCAGGCTGGCCGTCGAGCGTGACCGTCTGGCGCGCGAGCGCAATGCACTCAGGGCCGAGATCCAGGAGCTGGAGCGGCGCCAGGGCACACTCACTACGACACACGAGCAGACAGTCGCCCAGCTCGCCGAGCGGACGCAGGTCGGCATCGAAGGGCTGAAACGGTTGATCGGGCGTACCGGCGTGGATGCCGAGCGGCTCCTGGCGACGCATCTGGCAGGCGGCCAGGGCGGCCCCTTCGTCGCCGTCCCGCCTGGCGACAGGGTCCAGGCCAACCTCGTCGGGCTGGGTTCCCAGATCGGCCGGCTGGAGGAGATGCGTAAGTTGCTGCGGGCACTGCCGGTCGGGGCGCCGCTTGAGAATTATAACCTGATGAGTCCGTTCGGCGTGCGTCGCGATCCCTTCACCGGCCAGCTGGCGATGCACAACGGTCTCGATCTCTCGGCGCCGTCACGCACCCTGGTCCACTCGACCGCCGGAGGAACCGTGACTACCGCCGGTTGGAACGGCGAATTCGGCAATCTGGTTGAGATCGATCACGGCTATGGCTTGACGACTCGCTACGGACATCTATCGCGTATTCATGTTAAGGTCGGGCAGCGGGTGGCTTCGCATCACGCGGTGGGGCTCGTCGGCACGACGGGACGCAGCACCGGGCCACACGTCCATTACGAGGTTCTGGTGGACGGCAAGAACCTCAACCCGGCGAAGTTCCTGGAGGCAGCGAGATATGTTTCGAAAAGCCAATAACTCGCGCGAACATAGCGACGGCTCGGGGAGACAGGGCATGCCCACGATCATCGGCGCGGACTTCCGTGTCAAAGGCGATATTTCGTGCGAGGGCGATATACAGCTTGAGGGTACGGTCGAAGGGAACATCAAGAGCCTGCGGCTGACGGTGGGTCCAAGTGGCGCTGTCCAAGGTGATGTCAATGCGGAGTCTGTGCGCGTCCAGGGCAAGATCACCGGCACCATTCGCGCCAAGGCCGTGGAACTCGCCGGTACCGGCCACGTGACGGGCGACATCCTGCACGAATCCCTGATGGTTGAGAGCGGCGCCTTCCTCAACGGCCATTGCCGCCGGCTGACTGCGACCGAGATCCTGGCCGAGGCCGAAGCCCGCGACGCGGTGAAACAGGAGCGCGAGGCGGCAGCGAAGCCCGAGGAAGCGAAGCCGGATCTGCAGGTCGTCTCTGGCGGCCGCTGAGACGCCGAGCTAGAGGAAGGGCGCGGGCGCTGGGGCGCCCGCGCTTTTTTGTGGCGACATTGGCGAGGGGCAGGGAGATGACGGCTTCGGCTGCGGTGCGCGAGGCGCGGCTGTGGCAGCGCCATGCCGAGATGGCGAGGCTGGGCGCTACGGCCAAGGGCGGAGTCAACCGCCAGGCCCTGTCGGCTGAGGATGTGGCCGCGCGCAAGCTGCTGGCTTCCTGGGCGCAAGCCCGCGGTTTCGCCGTCTCGACCGATGCGATCGGCAACCTCTTCGTGCGCCGCGCCGGCGAGCAGCACGACGCCGCTCCGGTGATGACCGGGTCGCATATGGATAGCCAGCCGACCGGCGGTCGCTTCGACGGGATCTATGGCGTGCTTGCCGGGTTCGAGGTGCTTGAGGCGCTCGAGGATGCCGGCATCCGCACGCGCCGGCCGCTCGAAGTGGTCGCCTGGATGAACGAAGAAGGTAGCCGCTTCCCGGTCGGCGCCATGGGCTCGGCGGTGTTCGCCGGGCGGCTGGCGCTCGACAAAGCGCTGGCGGTCAGGGACCCCAAGGGCACGACGGTGGCTGCGGCCCTGGCGGAGACGATGGCGGCGGCGCCCGTGGCCCGGCGCGCCAGGATCGGCGGCCCGGTCGCCGCCTATGTCGAGGCCCATATCGAGCAGGGGCCGCGTCTCGAAGCGGATTGCCGCACGATCGGCGTGGTGACCGGCATCCAGGGCTCGCGGCGCTACGCCGTGGAGGTGACCGGCGAGGAGGCGCATGCTGGTACGACGCCGCGCGCCGCGCGCAAGGACGCGCTGTCGGCGGCGGTAGCCGTGGTCGCGGCGCTGGAGACGCTGATGGAGGACCCGACCGACACGGTGCGCTTCACCGTGGGGCGTTTCGAGGTGTTCCCCGGTTCGCCGAACACCGTACCGGGCCGGGTCTATTTCACCATCGACTTTCGCCATCCGGATCAGGCGGTGCTCGAAGCGCGCGGCGGCCGTATCGCCGCTGTGGCGGCCGCCCATGCGCGCGGGTGCACGGTCTCGGTCAGCCAGCTCACCGACGTGCCGCCGACGGTCTTCGCGCCCTCGATCGTCGATTTGGTGCGCGACTGCACGGCCGGGCTCGGCTTGCCGTACATGGACATGCCTTCGGGGGCAGGACACGACGCCATGCATATCGCGACGCTATGCCCGGCCGGGATGATCTTCGTGCCCTGCGAGCGCGGCATCAGCCATAACGAGGCGGAGAACGCCACGCCAGCAGACCTCGCTGCGGGCTGCCGCGTGCTGGCCGACGCGCTGACCACGCTCGCCAACCGCTAGCGCTCAGCGTTCGGTTCCGTCGCGGCGGCACGATTCAGCTCCGGTCAAGGTCGCGTGCTACAGCGTCGCTCATGGCGCGGAGTTCCGCTGGGGCACACGCGGTGTCTGGTGGATGTGGGTGTGGTCCTCCCCCTGAACAGTGGTCCGCCCTGAACTATGTCTTTTGACAAGAGGGAGGACTGCAATGCCGAAGAAGAGGCACAAGCCTGAAGAGATCGTTTCGAGACTCCGACAAGCCGATGTCTTGATCTCACAGGGCCAGGATATCGCTGATGTCATCCGCCAGATCGGGGTGAGCGAGGTCACTTATTATCGGTGGCGCCAGGAGTACGGCGGGCTGAAGATCGAGCAGGTCAAGCGCCTGAAAGAGCTCGAGACGG
>VGEI01000060.1 GCA_016869415.1 Alphaproteobacteria bacterium | reverse complement strand
CGGATCTCGGTCCGCGCCACTTTGCCTCCATCGGCTTCTCCTGCTCGCAGGCGGTAGACGCCGTCGCTGACCGGGAGCGAGCGGCCGTCGGGATGGACGTCGGTTAGCCGCACGATCACGTCGGCGCTCGGCGTATCGGTCGCGAGATGCAGCATGACCTGCGGATAGCCAATGACGTGCAGATCCTGGTCCAGCGGCTCCGACGTATAGACGAGCACATCGGTGCGGATTTCCTGGCAGCGCTGGTCGGCCGGCCCCATCGGCGCGGCATCGGCGAAGCAGCAGCTGCGCCCGCCGACGCTGGCGACGGGAAACAGCGGATTGCAGGGCAGCGCATCCATGCGCGCATCCGCCGCCGGCGGGTCCGGCGTGAGTCGGCCGGCGCCGCTCAGCGAGTTGGCGCGGCCGTCGCTCGCGAGGAAGAGCGTGCGTGTCTCGCGCGGCGGCGGCGGCCAGGACTCGGCGGTGATCCATCGATCCTCGCCCATGACGAAGAGCTGCACGGTCGGCGATTCGTCATCGGGTTTGCCCTCCAGCAGCACACGCGAGAAGAACTTGAGCTGCAGATCGTCGACGATGTTGCGGGCCTCGGAGCCGAAATCGGCCTCCTTGACGTGCTGCGACCAAGGCATGTGGTACCAGGGTCCGACGATAAGACGCTGCCGCGCGCCGCCGATTTTCGAGAGCGCCTCGAAGTTCTCCAGCGTGCCGGTGAGGAAGGAATCGTACCAGCCCGCAATGTGCAGGCCAGGGGCTCTCATCTCGCTATAGCCCTCTATCGGCGAGAAACGCTTCCAGTACGAATCGTATTCGGGATGAGCCATCCAGTCGTGAAGATAGGGCGCGTAGCGTGACAACACCGCCGGCATCCCCGCGCGCAACGGCACGATCTCGTGGAGCAGCGAAGGCGTGGCGACGAGACCGGTAAGTTCCTCTGCGGCATCGAGGTCACCCGCGCGGATCGCTTGGTCGCGCGCGAGCGCCGCCACCCATCCCAGGATGAAGGCGAGCTCGAAGGTCCCGGCGCGGAAGGTCCAGCCCTCGCAATAGGAGGAGCCCGTCATGGCCGGCGCCATGGCGGCCAGCGCGGGCGGGGCGCCGGGCGCGGCCAGCATCTGCGTCGCGCCGGGATAGGAGAAACCGTATGTGGCGACCTTGCCGCTGCACCAGGGCTGTGCGGCGATCCACGCGATCGTGTCGTGGCCGTCCGCGGCCTCGCTGGCGAAGGGCACGAAATCTCCGCCCGATTGCCAGCGCCCGCGCACGTCCTGCGACAACGCGGCGAAGCCGTGCTGCGCATACCAGGCGGCGTGGGCGTAGGTGGTCTCGGTCGCATCGCCCTTGTCGTAGGGTGTGCGCAGCAGCAGCGCCGGAAACGGACCGCCGCGATCGGGCATGTAGATGTCGGTCGCGAGCGTCACGCCGTCGCGCATACGCACCGGCGTGTCATGATGAACGACCAGGCCCGGCAGCGACCAAATCGACGGCGCATGCGTGCTCATGGGCGCGTCACGCCGTAGAATTTTGCGATGCGGCCTTCAATGCGCCGGTCTCGATGAGCTCGATCTTGTAGCCGTCCGGATCCTCGATGAAGGCGATGACGGTCGTGCCGTGCTTCATCGGCCCGGGCGGGCGTGTGATCTTGGCGCCGGCGTCCTTGAGGCGGTCGCAGGCGCGGTAGATGCCGGGGACGCCGACGGCGAGATGGCCGAACCCAGTGCCGAGCTCATAGGGCTCCTCGCGGCCCCAATTGTAGGTGAGCTCAATCACGGCATGGTCCTTCTCGTCGCCATAGCCGATGAAGGTGTTGGTGAACTTGCCGTCCGGATAGTCCTTGCGGCGCAAAACCTTCATGCCGAGCAGGTCGCAATAGAAGGCGATGGAGCGGTCCAGGTCGCGCACCCGGATCATGGCATGGAGCAGCCGGTAGTCCTCGGTCGATTCATGTCCCATGGGTCACCCTGTCCTCTCTCGTACATCGGCATCCGGGTTGTTGGCGCAGGAAAGCGCTGTCCGCCGGCACCCTTATCCCGCAGAGTCGCATTCCTAATCCCCAAATTGCCAAACCAAAATTGACTGATCAGTCAGCTTATCCTATCATTGGAAATCAAACGCGGGCGCGTAACCTCAAAGGAGCATCGTCCGGCCCGCCGCGCTCCCGCATTTCCAGAGAGGTTATCGAGAAATGGCGCGATGGGAGCGCCTGGTCTGGCCGGCCTCCGATTTCAGCCGAGTACCGACCGGCATATTCATCGAACCCGAAGTCTTCGAGCGCGAACAGGAACGGATCTTCCAGGGTCCCGTCTGGCTGTTCCTCGGCCTGGAGGCCGAGATACCGGAGCCGGGCGACTATTTCACGACCTTCGGTGGCGTGACGCCGCTGGTGGTTAACCGGGCCGAAGACGGCCGCATCCACGTCTTCGTCAACCGCTGCAGTCATCGCGGCGCGCTGGTGGTACGCGACCTGCGCGGCCGACAATCGCGGCACATCTGCGCCTATCACCGCTGGTGCTACGATCTGCGCGGCAGTCTAGTCGGCACCCCGTTCCGGCGCGGCGTCGAGGGCAAGGGCGGGCTGCCCCCGGGCTTCGACCGGCGCGAGCATGGCTTGCGGCCGCTTCGCGTGGCTTCCTACCGGGGCGCCATCTTCGCCTCCTTCGATCCGCACCCCGAACCGCTGCCCGATTATCTCGGGCCCCCCATGCGGCGGATGCTCGACCGCCTATTCTGCAAGCCGATCGAGATCCTGGGTCATCTGCGCCACCGGGTGGACGGAAACTGGAAGGCCTATTTCGAGAATCTCAACGACAGCATCCATGCCGGGCTGCTGCACCGCCTGCCGGTGATGCTAGGCCTGTGGTCGAACACGCAGGAAGGCGCCATCGAGACGGACCCGCTCGGCCGCCATGCCCATTACTACGTCAAATACGAAGAGGACGACTCAGCCCTGATGGGCCCGGGCAAGTCCCCTTCCGGTCAGGCCCTGCGGCTCGCCGACCATGCCTTCATCGACGCCCGCGACGAATGGGGGGACCGTGTCTCCACCGATACGCTGAGCCTGTTTCCCAATGTCATGTTCGCGCAGGTCTCAAACTTCCTCATCACCGAGCAGATTCGGCCGAAGAGCGCCGAGGAGTTCGAGCTGCTGACTACCGTCTTCGGTTACGCTGATGACGACCCGGATCTGCGGCTCATGCGCCAGCGCCAGGTCGCCTGGCTCGGCCCGGCCGGCTATGTGGGGATCGAGGACAACGAGGCCGGCAATCTGATCCAGCGCGCCTCGCGAGGCCAAAGCTACGCGCACTCCTATATCGGCTATGGCGGCGTCGGCCCCATCGGCGACACCGATCATCTGGTGTCTGAAGTCTCCGTGCGCGGCTTCTGGCGCTACTACTGCTACCTGATGGGCTACCAGCCGCAGGACGGGCCGCCGCTCGATCCGGCGACATGGGCGGCGGAGGCCGTGTCGTGAGCGCGGCGCACGCGCGCCCCGCGCCGGACCCGGCGCTAGCCGCCCGCGCGCAGAGATTGACCCCCGGGAATGATGGCGAGCCGGATGCGGCGGCGGAGCAGCTGCGCAATTTTCTCTATGATTACGGGCACTGCCTCGACGACGACCGGCTCGAGGATTGGCCGGCCTTCTTTGCCGAGAATGGGAGCTACCGGATCATCCCGCGCGAGAACCTCGATCGCGGCATGACCTTCGCGCTCATGTTCCTCGAGAACCGCAACCAGCTGCGCGACCGCGTCCTCGTCATCCGCAAGGCGCTCGTCTACGCACCGCGGATGTACTGCCACCTGATCGGAAGCATCCGCTGCCGGCAAGGCGCGGACAGCGGGCGCTTCGATCTGCGCGCGAGCTGCGCTGTCTATGCCACGGACATCGTCGAAGGCACCAGCAAGCTCTTCGCCGCCGGCCGCTACGACGGCCAGGTCGCGGCCAATGCCGACGGCCTGCAATTCACCCGGCTCGATTTGATCCTCGACACCAGCTCGGTCGATCGGCAGATGCCGATCCCACTCTAGGCGGAAGGATCTTCATGGGTCGCATTGCGAAGGTGCATCTGGTCGGCAGCGTCGCCTGCCCGACGACCGAGGACGTGTTCCGCCTCTGCTCGAGCCGGATCGGCACCGACATCGTCAGCCTGCCCGACGGCGAGGTCGGCGACCGCGAGGACTACAATACCTTCGTCGCCTATCGGATCCTCGACGGGCATTCGGATCTGGAGACCGTGGCCCGGCCGCGCATGGCGCCAAGCAAGAAGGCATGGTGGCACGCCAATGATCTGCTGCACAACACCTGGAAGTTCCGCATCAAGGATTCGGTGAAGTATCCCCGCTTCGAGAACCTGCTCTACGCCGACGCCGCCATCCGCTCCTACGAGCTCTTCAGGCGGATGCGTGACGAGGGCACGATCCCCGCCGACGTGCGGTTCCAGGTTTCGCTGCCGCCGCCGCACAGCGCGGCCGGCATGTGGTTCCATGAGCCCGACGACTACAACCGCGCGGTGCCGGCCTATCTCGAAGCCATGGTCGCGGAAGTGCAGCGCCTCGTCGCCGCCATTCCGAGCGGCGATCTCGCCATCCAGTGGGACGCCTGCCACGAGACGCTCGACATTGAGGGCAACCTCGCCTGGACGCCGAAAAGCGACCCGTGGATCCGCTTCGCCAGCGAGCTGGTGCCGATGTCGATGTACATCCCGGAGGATGTGCTGATCGGCTTCCATTTCTGCTACGGCGACATCCAGGGCAGGCACGAGCTAGAGCCGAAGGACCTCTCGACGGTGGTCCGCATGGCCAATCTCGCGGCGAACAATTCCGGCCGTAGGGTGGATTGGGTCCACATGCCGGTGCCGCGCGGGCGCGCCGACGACGCCTATTTCAAACCGCTCATCCGCCTCGCGGTCGGTACGACGCGCGTGCATCTAGGCCTGATCCACCATGCCGACGGTGCCGAGGGGGCGCGCAAGCGCATCGAGACCGCCCGGAAATTCCTGCCGAGCTTCGGAATTGCCGGCGAATGCGGGCTCGGCCGCGTCGATCCGGCCGTCTTGCCCGATCTGCTTACCATCCACCATGAGGCGGCGCAGTACCTCGCGTAGCGCTGCGCGAGCCGTCTTTCCTCGAGGACACCATGGGCTTCATCCGAACCGTGCTGGGCGACATCGATCCGGAAGATGCCGGCGCCGCGCTAACGCATGAGCACACGCTCCTTCACTGGCCGGGCGCCGAGTTTGATCATCGCGCCGCCTATGACTGGGACCATGTGCTGAGGGGCCTGACGGCGGAACTCGACGAAGCCAAGCGCAAATTCGGCCTCGGCACGATCGTTGACTGTACGACGGTGGAGATGGGCCGCCATCCGCGCATCCTGACGGAAGTGTCGCGGCGCTGCGGCGTCCATATCGTGGCCGTCACCGGGTTCTTCTGCGAGACGATGGGCATTCCCTATCACTGGCGCCGGCAATCAATCGACGAGCTGGCGGAGTTCTTCGCGCGCGACATCACCGAGGGCATCATCGGCACCGAGGTGCGTTGCGGCATCATCAAGGCGGCATCCGGCCAGGACGACGCCCATCCGACGCCCAGCCCCAAGGGCATCGGCGGCCGCCACATCGGCGTGTTCGAGCAGCGCGTGTTCCGCGCGGCGGCCCGCGCGCAGCAGATGACTGGCGCCCCGATCACCACGCATATCGACCCGGAGGATTGGAAGGTCGCCAATATCGGGCTGGAGCAACTGGAGCTGCTGTTGGAGGAAGGCGCCGATCCCGCGAAGACGATCATCGGCCATACCTTCTTCGCCTCGTGGGAGCAGCTTGCCGCCATCCTCGAACGCGGCGCCTACGTCCAGCTCGACAATATCGGGACCAAGTGGCGCGGTCTGTCCGATCCGGTGACGATCGACCTCATGTACCGCGCCGTCGAGGCCGGGTTCGAGGACCGGCTGCTGCTCACCTTCGACCGCTTCTGGTACCAAGTACGGGGCAATCGTCCGTTCTCGGAGTTCGACCCGGAGGTGGCGACGCGCATGCCAATCTCCTTCCTGCCGGACGTCTTCCTGCCGCAACTGCGCGCCCGCGGCCTGAGCGACGCGACGATCCACAAGATCATGTTCGACAACCCCGCCCGCCTGCTGACCTTCGCCGATAAGGCTGAGCGCAGCGATCAGCCGCCGAGCAGCCGCGCCGGCGTGTTGCGCGAAGGCGCGCGGTTGGGGGCGTAGCCGGATGCCGCATATCCGCACCGTCCTCGGCGACATTCCCGATGCGGAGCTCGGGATCACGCTGTGCCACGAGCATCTGCTGATCGACCTCAAGCGCATCTTCGTCGACCCCTGCGACGACGCCTCGCGCGAGATGGCGCATCGGCCGGTCACGATCGAGAATCTTGGCTGGATCCAGACCAACTACACGAGGAACCTCGACAATCTCGGGCTCTACGACGAGTCGCTGGTGATCGAGGAAGCCCGGCTGTTCAAGCAGGCGGGCGGCTCCGCCATCGTCGAGGTGACTCCGGTCGACATCGGCCGCAACCCGGCTTCGCTCGTCCGCATCTCGGAGGCCACCGGGCTGCACGTCGTGATGGGCTGCGGTTACTATGTCCACGGCACCCACCCCGCCGACATGGCGACACGCAGCGAGGACCAGATCTTCGACGAGATGGTCGCCGATGTGCGGGAGGGCGCCGGCGGCACGCGGGTACGCGCCGGCATCATCGGCGAGATCGGCTGCACCTGGCCGCTGCACGAGCGCGAGCGCAAGGTACTGCGCGCCGCGGGCCGGGCGCAGCGCGAGACGGGTGCTGCGCTCACCATCCATCCAGGGCGCGACCCGGCGGCGCCCTTCGAGATTCTCGACGTCGTCGCCGGGGCCGGCGGAGATCCCGCGCGCGTCATCATGGGCCATCTCGACCGCACCTATCCGCGCTTCGACAAGCTGCAGGAGTTGGCGCAGCGGGGCTGCTACATGGAGTTCGACATGTTCGGCATCGAGCTCTCCTACTATCCGTTCGGCAAGACCGACCTGCCCAATGACGGGCGGCGCATCGACCTGATCAAGCGCCTGATCGAAGCGGGATACCTGGAACGTATGCTGCTGTCGCACGACATCGCCTTCAAGCACACGCTGGTGCGCTACGGCGGCCGCGGCTATGGCCACATCCTGCAGAACGTCCGGCCGAAGATGGCGGACAAGGGGCTGTCGGAGGGCGAGATCCGCACGATGCTCGTCGACAATCCACGACGCGCGCTGGCGATCGCGTAAATCACACGAGGAGAGAGGAAACACATGCAGGCTGAGGTCATTCGCACCAAGCGGCTGCCGCCCTTCGACAATGTCGGCATCGCGCATGCCGTGCGCCACGGCAGGCTCGTGTTCATCTCCGGCCAGATCGCCATCGATGCCGACGGCAACATCATGGGCAAGGGCGACGTGACCGCGCAGACGCGCCACATCTACGACATCATCGCTACGATCCTTCGGGAGCAGGGCGGATCGCTCCGCAACGTGGTCAAGCTCCTCACCTTCTACGTGAACCCGGAGGATTTCCGCCCGATGGCGGACATCCGCAAGAGCTATTTCGGCGACGGCTACTTCGCCGCGAGCAGCTCGGTCTGCGTGAAGGCCCTACCCCAACCCGATTCGCTCGTCGAGATCGAGGCGGTCGCGATCATCGAGGACTGAGTCCTCCTGCTGCCAGGAATTACAAGTTCCAATCACGAGGACGCTGTCCATGCTTCGACAAGCTCAGCATGAGGATCGCGGTTGTGTTGCAAAGGGCCTCGTCCTGAGCCTATCGAAGGACGGGGCCCGACTCCCGGATCTTTACATAGCGCGTACCAGACGATTTCCTCCTCCTCTTGCAGGAGGAGGAACCTTTATCAACGCGGCGGGCTCTCACGCATTCATCTGCGATCAGCGATCGCGAACCGGGAGCCGCGCGGCAGCGTCGCGCGGCGGCGCCGCCTTTTCCCGGATTAGCCGCAGGAGCCGGGCACATTTCGGCGCAAACCCGTCGGGCAGCGTGACTGATACCACGAAGATGACGAGCCCGAGAAGTAGCTCGCGCAACTCATGCGTGGCGTGCAGCAGCTCCGAGAGCCAGACCATGATGAAGGCGCCGAGGATGGGCCCGGAGAAGCTCGCCCAGCCGCCCACCACCATCATGGCGAAGACCATGACCATGGTGTCGTAGCTGAGCACCGCTGGCTGCATAGTGCCGAAATACTGCGCCCAATAGGCGCCGGCGGCGCCAGCGAGCACGCCGCTGATGATGAAGGCGAGGACCTGCGTGCGGAAGATGCTGATGCCCCGCGCGGCGGCGTAGAGCGGGTTCTGGCCCATAGCCTTGAACGCCAGCCCCAACCGCGAATGCAGGATGCACCAGACGATCGGCGCGGTGACGAGCAGCATCGCGAGCGCGATGTAGTACTGGATCAGCGTCCGCTCGCCGAATCCCAGATCGCCCGAGACGAACCCTTCGAAGGGCGGCAGGCCGAAGATGCCGCCGGTGAAGCCGCTGGTGTCCGTCGTCAGCAGGATGCGGAAGATCTCGTGGAACGAGATGGTCATGAGGATCACGTAGACGCCGCGCAGCCGGATCGAGGGGAGCGCCATGACCACGCTCGCCGCCACCGCGCCCACGATGCCGAGCACTGCTGCCAGATACGGGCTCAATCCCAGATGCAGGATGAGCCAGCCGGTCACGTAACCGGCCATCGCGAAGATCGCCATTTGCCCGAGCGTCCAGACGCCCGCGATGCCCCAGACCAGGTTCCAGCTTTGCGCGACCACCGCCCAGATGAAGAACATGATCAAGGTCGTGATCATGTATTCGGGTAGAATGAAGGGAAGCGGCGCCGCCACTGCCAGCAGTGCCAGCAGCGTCGCTGAAATGCGCGGCAGGGATTCGCGGACGCCCATCAGACCCTCACATCCTCGGGCCGGCCGTAGAGTCCGTAGGGCCGCACGATAAGGACGAGGATCATGAAAGCGAACAGCACCGGGCTCGCCCATTTGACGCCAAGGAAGACGCTGACCGCGGCCTGCAGCATGCCGATGATATAGGCGGCGACGATCGTGCCGGGAATGCTGCCGAGCCCACCGAACACGACCACCACGATCGCGGTCATCATCGGGTCGAGCCCGCCCGAGGGGCGCAGCAGGTAGAAGCTGCCGAGCAGCACGCCGGCCGCCGTGGCGAGTGCCCCCGCGATCGCGACCGTGGAGGCGAAGACCCGCCCGGAGGGGATCCCCATCAGATACGCGGCCTGCACGTTCTCGGCCACGGCGCGCAGGGCGATGCCGCTGCGCGAGGATTTCAGGAACCAGTGGGTGACGACGAGGATGAGCACGGCAAGCACACCGATGAAGAGCGCGTTGTACTGGACCACGATGGTGCCGACGATGATCTTGCCGTCGATCGCCGGCGGCAGCGACTTCAGCCGCGGCCCGAAGACCAGCAGGATCACGGCCTCGATGATGATCGCGAGTCCGACGCTCGCCATGATGGTCGCGATGTCCCAGCGCGGACTGCCGACGCCGAGCAGCGGACGCAGCATCGAGAAATAGGTGAGCAACCCAAGCCCCGCGCCTGCCACAGTCGCGATCACCATCGCCAAGTAGAACGGCACGCCCAGGCGGTCGGCGACGAGCCAGGCGACGTAGCCGCCCACGATCAGAAAGCCGCCGTGCGCGAGGTTGAGGAAGCGCAGCGTGCCGTACATCAGCGCCAGCCCGACGGCGCTCGTGGCGAAGATCGAGCCCAGCACGAAGCCCGTGTAGACGATGCTGACTGCGGTGTTCATCGGATCCTCTGCCGCTCAGCCCATATAGGCGCGCAGGAGCTGGCTGCGGTCGCGCAGGATCTCGACCGCAGCACCTTCGAGGACGACGCGCCCGCTCTCCACGACATAGACGCGATCGGCCAGCCCTTCGAGATGCGTGGCCTTCTCCTCGACGAGCAGCATGGAGATGCCGTCGCCCGCGCATTTGCGCAGCAACGCATAGACCGAATCGCGCACGCTCGGCGCCAGCCCGAGGGATGGCTCGTCCACGATCAGCAATTGCGGCCCGCCCATGAGCCCGCGCGCCAGCGCCAACATGCGTCGCTCGCCGCCGCTCAGCACGCGCGCCGGCACGTTCAGCCGCGGCACGAGCCGGGGGAAGTCCTCCAGGATGCGCCGCATGCGCTCGCATCGCTCCGACCAGCGCAGATAGGCCCCCGCCAGGATGTTCTCGCGCACCAACATCTGCGGAAAGACGAGATCGCCCTGCGGGATGTGCGAGATACCAAGCCCGGCGATCTCCGCCGGCGCGCGCGCATGGATCGGCTGGCCGTGGAAATAGATGCTGCCGCGCGCCGGCCGCAGGAGGCCCGAGATCATTCGCAGCAGCGTCGTCTTGCCGTGCCCGTTCGGCCCGAGCACCGCGACGACCTCGTCCTCGCCTACGCGGATCGATAGACCATCGAGGACGCGGTACTCGCCGTATCCGCCCTCGACCTCCCGCACATCGAGCAGGGCGGTGTCGCTCACGATCGCGCGTCCGGAGCCGGTTGGTCGGGAACAGCTGTCTCCCAGCCGAGATAAACACGCACCGCATCCGGGTTCCTAACCGCCTCCTGCGGCCCGCCCTCGAAGATGACGCGCCCCTGGTCGAGCACGATCACGCGCTGCGCCAACTGCAGCAGCGCCGTGAGCACGTGCTCGATAATCAGCATGCCGAGCCCCATGGCGTTCACCGCACGCAAGAGGTCGAGCATCTCCATTCGTTCCTCGTGGTTCAATCCCCCCATTGGCTCGTCGAGCAGCAGCAAGAGTGGCCGCGTCGCAAGAGCTGTCGCCAGCATGAGGCGCTTGCGTTGGAGCACGGGAAGCGGCCCGGCGCGCGAGTCCGCCAAATGCGGAAGCCGGCAGAAGGCGAGTATTTCCTCAATCCCCGTGGGGAACCCGTCTGCGAGGCTGTCCCGCCCGTGCCGCCCCGCGAAGGCCGCCCCGACACACACGTTCTCGCGCACCGACAGATCCGGGAAAGAAACCGGCGTCTGGAAGGTGCGCTGCAGGCCCAGGCATGCGATGTCAGAGGCGGCGAGCCGCGTGATGTGGCGGTCGCGGAAGACAATCTCGCCTTCAGTCGCCGGGGAGACGCCGGAAATCACGTCGAAAAGACTCGTCTTACCTGCGCCGTTCGGCCCGATGACGCCCAGGATCTCCCCTGGGCGCACCGAGAACGAAACGCTGTCGACAGCTGTCAGGCCGCCATATCGCTTCGTGACGGACCGGCAGTCGAGGACGGTCTCGTGCGAAGTCAACGAAACCAGTGGTCCGATTGCCCTATGCCATCCATGCCGGCTTGCGCAGGGCACTCACCGTATACGGGTCCGGCCAGATGCAGCGATGTTCGCGGCCTTCGATCTGGTAGAAGGTGTGCGGCAGGGCGAGCGACGGATCCTTCAGCTCGGTCGGATAGCTGGGTACCGTTAGATTGTCCGGCTTAACGTGATAGCCGCCAGCGACGCCGCGATAGATGACCCCTTTCAGCGCCTCGCAGACGGCATCCTTGTCCTTGGGATCGCCGGCCATGCGGACGGCCTGCGCCCACATATGGACCTGATCGTACATCGGCCCCGCCGCCCCGAAGCTCGGCTCGTCGCCGTCCCAGCGCTCGCGATAGCGGGCCCGGAAATCGTTGCCGATCTGGTCGGGCAGGATGCCGATAACGGTCGACCACACTACGCCATCGCCCAGATCGCCGACGACGTCGAAAAACTCCGGCGTCGATGGCGTGAACACCTGGTAGATCAGGGATTTCGTCGGCAGGTCACTGAACTGCTTGATAAACAGCGAATCGTCCCCGACGATGCCGTCGTTCATCGCGATCACGCTCGGCGGGTTGTCGCGGATCTTGGTGAGCGTCGGCGTCCAGTCCGGAATGCCGTAGGGCACGACCTCGAAATGGGTCTCCTGCCATCCCGCCTCCTTCAGCGCCGGCCGGGTCGCGATGTGGATTTGCTCGGAATAGCCGTTGTCGCCGCCTATCACAGCGACGGTCTTGCCCTGCGCCAGCCAATCCTCGGGAACCGATTTGAGGAAGTCGACGAGGCCATAGCCGTAATATGTTCCGGGCGGGCAGGTCTGGAAGACCATCCGATATTTCTTCAGATCGGACGCGACCATGTCCGAAACCTTGATCTGCGCCTGCTGACTCAGATAAGGCACGCCCGCTTCGGCGACCATGTCGAGCTCGACGGGCGAGCCGATGAGGTAGCCCGCGAGGACCGCGTCGACCTTTTCCTTGCGCAGAAGGCGCTCGAACGAGGCCTGCATCTGCTCGACGAAGGAATCTTGGGCGTCATCGACGACCGTCTCTATCTGATAACCGACGAGGCCGCCCGCGGCGTTGATCTCCTCGACCGCCATGACGAGGCCGCGGCGGAACTCTTCGCCGTCGCCTGAGAAGATGCCGGTGAGCGGTAGTGGGGCGCCGATGCGGATCGTCCCCTTGTCTTGACTCAACGCGGGTCGAGTGCCAGCGGCGGCCGCCATGCCGGCCAAACCCGCCGCGCCGCCCACAAAGCCCCTCCGGGCAATGTTACTTGTGGACCCTCTCCTCGCCTTGATCATGTCCTCACCCCTGCACTGGTTCGCGTCCCATCGCCATTGAGTGGACATCTGGTCGTTAAGTGCCGTACGGCAGTCGCCTTTCCTGGCAGAGTGTGATAGACTGATTAATCAGTCAACCGACATTCCCCAGATGAACTCTGGAACGGCGTGGACGCTAGCATACGGCTGGGTTCCCCAGAAGCCATAGGCGGGTTTCGCAGTGCTCCCTGCATTCCAGTCGTCCCGAACGACGTCCTGACCTGGTCCCCTCCGGTCCCTCGTTTTTTGTGAGAGCCCTTGGTTTTCGTACTGCTTCTGCGGTCTGGATGGTAGCGGTCGACCGGCGAAGCTGGTCGGGATAGCGCAGCCGGTCGACCGCGGACCGGCGATGCACTGCCTCTGGCGTGAGGCCGCCGTGGGCCGAGTGT
>VGEI01000059.1 GCA_016869415.1 Alphaproteobacteria bacterium | reverse complement strand
CGCTGGAGGCGCTGCGCGCCGTGCTGCGCGACGCACGCCGGCACAAATCGCTGAATGCCGGCTGGCCGGAGGCCGCCGCCGCCGGGGCGCTCGGTCTGGCGCTCGCCGGCCCGCGCCGCTACGACGGCATCATGGTCGACGATCCCTGGATCGGCGAGGGCCGGGCGCGGGTCAATACCGACGATATCCGCCGGTCCCTTTTCCTGTTTTTCCTTGCCTGCCTGATTCATCTCGGGCTGGTCGGCGGCCTGGTGCTGGCGCGCCAGGCGGCCGGTCTCTGACTCACCATCCACGGGCGATTTCCAGAAGACGATCGAGATCCAGCGAGAGCGCGAGGTGAGCGGCTAGCCGGTCGAGTATCGCCTCGATGCGGGACTCGAATTCAAGATCGCTCGCCACGCCGAAGCCCGCGAGGAAGGCGCGGCGATAGGCATCGCCGCCGAACAGCCCATGGACATAGCAGCCGGCGACGCGGCCATCGGCGCTGGCAGCGCCCTCCGGCCGCCCATCGAGCACCAGCATCGGCCGGCCGGTATCCGGCCCGGTCGTGCGGCCGATATGCATCTCGTAGCCGGTGACCGCGGCACCGCTGAGGCTGTCCTGCGCGCGCAGCTCGCGCAGCACCTTGCCGGTCGCGAGCACGGTCTCGATGGCGAGCAGCCCCAGCCCGGGCGCGCTGCCGGCCGGGCCTTCGATGCCCTGCGCATCGACGATCCGCTGGCCGAGCATCTGATAGCCGCCGCACAGGCCGATCACCCGGCCGCCGCGCCGGACATGCGCCTGGATATCGATGCCCCAGCCTTGCTCGCGCAAAGACGCCAGGTCGGCGAGTGTCGCCTTGGAGCCGGGCAGCAGCACGATGTCGGCATCGCCGGGCAGGGGCCAGCCCGGCGGTATCAGCTCGAGCCGCACGCTAGGCTCGGCGGCCAGCGGATCGAGATCGTCGAAATTGGCGATACGCGGCAGGCGGGGCACGACGATCTTGATAGTCCGGCCGGCCGCGGAGTCGGCCAAGGCGTAGCTGCGGCTGTCGAGCCCGGCGGCGTCTTCGGCCGGCAGCAGGCCTGCATCCATGAACCAGGGCACCAGCCCGAGCGGCGCCAGGCCTGTGCGCGTCGCGATCTCCTGCATGCCGGCGGCGAACAGTGCCGGGTCGCCACGGAACTTGTTGACGATGAAGCCGCGCAAACGCTGACGCTCGCTCGGCTCCAGCAGCGCGACCGTGCCGACCAGGCTGGCGATTACGCCGCCGCGGTCGATGTCTCCGATCAGCACCACGGGCAGATCGGCCGCTTCGGCAAAGCCCATATTGGCGATATCGCCGTGCCGCAAGTTGATCTCGGCGGGGCTGCCGGCCCCTTCGACGAGGACCAGGTCGGCCTGCTCGCCCAGGTGCTTGAAGCTCTCCAGCACGCGCGGCAGCAGGGCCGGCTTCAGGGTGTGATAGTCGGCGGCTTTCACGTTGCCTTCGACCCGCCCCTGGACCACGAGCTGTGCGCCGATATCGGTCTGCGGCTTGAGCAGCACCGGGTTCATATCGCTATGCGGCGGCACGCCGCAGGCCCGTGCCTGCAGCGCCTGGGCCCGGCCGATCTCGCCGCCGTCGGCGGTGACCGCGGCGTTGTTCGACATATTCTGCGGCTTGAAGGGCCGCACGCGCAGGCCGCGCCCGTTGAAGGCACGCGCCAGACCGGCGACCAACAGCGACTTGCCGACGTCCGAGCCGGTCCCCTGCAGCATGATGGCCGCCGCTCTTGCTGTGCCGGAACGGCGCGACATCTCAGAACTCGACGCCGGCCTGCGCCTTGATGCCGGCGCGGAACGGGTGCTTGACCAGCGTCATCTCGGTGACGAGATCGGCCGCCTCGATCAGGGCTTCCGGCGCGTTGCGGCCGGTCAGCACCGCGTGCTGGTGCGGCGGCCGCGCCGCCAGCGCCTCCAGCACCCCAGCCAGATCGACCAGATCGTAGCGTAGCGCCACGTTGATCTCGTCGAGCACGACCATGCGGTAGGCAGGATCGGCGAGCATCGCCTTTGCCGCCTCCCAGGCGCGGGAGGCGGCGGCGAGGTCGCGCGCCCGGTCCTGCGTCTCCCAGGTGAAACCTTCGCCCAGCGTCCTGATGGTCACCAGATCGGGGAAGCGGGCGAGGAATTTCGCCTCGCCGGTTTCCCAGGCGCCCTTGATGAACTGCACGATGCCGACCTTCATGCGGTGGCCGAGGCAGCGCATGACCATGCCGAAGGCCGAGGACGACTTGCCTTTGCCCTTGCCGGTGTTGACCAGCAGGACACCGCGTTCGACCGTCTTGGTCGCCATGATGCGGTCGCGCGCCGCCTTGATGCGCGCCATTTTCTCGGCATGCTCCGTGTCGCCGCTCATGGACATTCCGCTCTTTCTGGCCTCTGCGGTGCCGAGACCGACGATGCGCCGATATCATCCAGCAGATCGCGCGCGCTGTTGGAGCGCGGCTTCCACAGATGGCGTTCCTGGGCGTCGATCAGGGTCTCGCACATCTCGCGCAGTGCCGCCGGGTTTGCTTCGCTGAGGAAGTGCCGCACGGAAGCGTCGGCGATATAGGCGTCGAACACCGCGTCGAAATGATCGTCGCGCACGGCGCCCGTGGTGGCGGCGAAACCGACCATGTAGTCGACGGTGGCGGCCATCTCGAAGGCGCCCTTGTAGCCGTGACGCATGACCCCAGCGATCCATTTGGGGTTGGTCACCCGGCCGCGCACGACGCGGGCGATCTCCTCCTCGAGCGTGCGGATACGCGGCTGCTCGGGGAGGGAATGGTCGTTGTGATAGACGGCCGGGTTGCTGCCGCCGAGATGCCTCACCGCCGCGGCCAGCCCGCCTTCGAACTGGTAATAGTCGTCGCTGTCGAGCAGATCGTGCTCGCGGTTGTCCTGGTTGTGGACGACGGCCTGCACTGAGCGAAGCCGGGCCGCGAACAGATCGTGCGCCGCTTCCCCGGCGGCACCGCCGCCATAGGCGTAGCCGCCCCAGGCGACATAGGCACGCGCCAGATCGCCGGCATCGGTCCAGCCGCGTTCGTCGATCAGCGCCTGTAGACCTGCGCCATAAGCGCCCGGCTTCGAGCCGAAGACCCGCGATGCCGCGCGCCGCTGCGCGGCCTTCTCCGGCAGGCCGTCGTTGCACAGCAGAACCGTTTCCTCGCGCGTGCGCGCCGCCAGCGGATTGTCCGCCGGTTTCTCGTCGAGAGCGGCGACGGCGCGCACCGCGGCGTCGAACAGGTCGATGAGGCCGGGAAAGGCGTCGCGGAAGAAACCGGAGACGCGCAAGGTGACATCGACACGCGGCCGGTCGAGCAGCGACAAGGGCAGGATCTCGAATCCGGTAACCCGGCGCGAAGCCGCATCCCAGGTCGGCCGCGCGCCGATCAGCGCCAGCGCCTGGGCGATGTCGTCGCCGCTGGTGCGCATGGCGCTCGTGCCCCAGGCGGAGATCGCCAGGGTCGCCGGGTACTCCCCGTGCTCCTGGGTGTAGCGCTCGATCAGCAGCTGCGCCGATTTCCAGCCGAGCTGCCAGGAGGCGGGGCTGGGCACGGCCCGCGTGTCGACCGAATAGAAATTCCGCCCGGTAGGCAGCACGTCAGCACGGCCGCGGGTCGGGGCCCCTGAGGGACCGGGAGCCACGCGCCGCCCGGCCAGCCCGGCCAGCAGGCCAGCGATCTCCCGCTCGCCCGATATGGCGATCGCCGGCCGCAACGTGCCGGCGATCCAGTCGAGGACGGGCTGCGTGCGGATCCAGGCTGGCTCGGCGACGGCTGTGCCGCCGATCAGCCGGCGGGACAGGCTCTCAAGCCGCTCGAGCGTGTCGCCGCGGCTGCGCCAGGTCTCGTTGTCGCCGAGCACGGCCGGACGCGGACCGCTCCAGGCCGCCGCCAGGTCGCCGTCGAGAGGATCGAAGCCGAGGCCGAGGTCGTCGGCGAGCGCGCGGAGCAGCGAGGCGTCGTGTCCTTTGCCGCTGCCGCGCGGGTTGCGGGCGACGGCCAGCAGCAGGTTGTCGAGCAGGCTGCCTTCGGGCGCCCGGCCGAAGATGTGCAGCCCATCGCGGATCTGCAGATCCTTGAGCTCGCAGAGCCAGCCGTCGAGCTTCTTCAGGGCCGCGTCGGTCGCCTCGCTGGCAGCGATACCGCAATCGCGGGCAAGGCCGCTCGCGACGGCAAGGTCGCGGATTTCCGAGGCGAGGGTCTTCAGCCGGCGTGGATCGAGGCCGCTGGCTTCGTAGTATTCGTCGATCAGGCGTTCGAGTGCCGCAGCCGGACCGTAGCTGCCGGCAACGGTCAGCGGCGGTGTCAGGTGGTCGATCACCACCGCGCCGGTGCGGCGCTTGGCTTGCGTGCCCTCACCGGGGTCGTTGACGATGAAGGGATAGAGGTGCGGCAGAGGCCCGAGGGCCGCTTCGGGGAAGCACTCGGCCGAAAGTGCGAGTCCCTTGCCCGGCAGCCATTCGAGATTGCCGTGCTTGCCGAAATGCACGACGGCGTCTGCGCGGAAGGAGTCGCGCAGCCAGGCGTAAAAGGCGAGATAGGAGTGCGGCGGCGGCAGGCTGGGGTCGTGATGGCTCACCGACGGGTCGAGATTGTAGCCGCGTGCTGGCTGCACCCCGACCACCGCATTGCCGTAGCGCAGGGCCGGGATGCGGAACACCCCGCAGTCGAGCTCGCCCGGCCGATAGAAGGGATCGCTCTCCGGCGGACCCCAGCGCTCGGTCACCTTGGCGCGCAGGCTCGCCGGCAGGTTGCCGAAGAAGGCGGTGTAGTCGATCAGCGACAGGCGCTCCTCGACCGCGCGGCCGCGAAGCTCCGCCAGCGCGTTCGTCGGTCCTGCCAGCAGCCGCGCCATCAGCGCCGCGCCATCCTCCGGCGGATCGATGATCCGATAACCGGCCTTGGCCATTTCACTGAGCGCGACGATGACGGCTGCCGGCGTATCGAGACCCACACCGTTGGCGATGCGGCCGTCGCGGTTGGGGTAGTTCGCCAGCACGAGGGCGACGCGGCGCTCGGCGGCTGTGGTGTGCCGCAGCCTTGCCCAGGCCTTGGCGAGACCGGCGACGAAGGCGACGCGATCGGACACCGGCTTGAGGCCGATGATGTCGGCCTCGCAGTCGGGGTCGCGGACGAGCAGGCCCTTGAAGGCGATGGCACGGGTGAGGATGCGCCCGTCGAGCTCCGGCAGCGCCACCGACATGGCGATGTCCCGCGGTCCCAGGCCGTTGCTGCCCTCGCGCCACGCGGCTTCCGTGCCGCTGCCGGGCACGGCCTGCAGCACCGGGCAATCCGACGGCGCCAGCGGATCGCCGGCTTCACCCAAGGCAAAGCCGGTCAGGTTGACGATCACGCCGGGCGCGGCCTCGGCGAGGATGGTGCGCACGCTGTCGGCGGCGAGCGGGTCCTTCAGGCTGGTGACGTAGAGCGGCAGCGGACTCATGCCGCGCTCGGTGAGGGCGGCGATCAGCGCATCGACGACCGCGGTGTCCGCGGCCTGAACCAGTGCGCGGTAAAAGACGACCGGCACTATCGGCGCGCCGCCAGTCCAGCGGCGTTGCCAGTCCTGGAGTGTCGCGTGAGCTGTACCGGGAGAATAAATCCCGGCGCGCAGGATGGGGGCGGGCCCGGGGGCCGGGATGGCGTGGCCGAGCTGGGCGGCGGCCCGGGCGAGAAAACCGGCGGCATTCGCCGCACCGCCGTGCACCAGGTATCGCCAGAGCGCATGCGCCTCGGGTGTCGGCAATGTCGTGAACCCGGCGAGATCCGGATCGGGCTGATCGTCCCCGGGCAGGAAGGCGGCTGGGATGCCGCGCTCGCGGCAGGCGGCGGCGATCTGCTCGACGCCGTAGGGCCAGTAGCTGCGTCCGCCGAGCAGCCGCACGATCACCAGTTTCGCGCGGGAAACGACCTTCTCGACGTAGAGATCGACCGACATGTGGTGCGACAGGCGCAGCAGATTGGCCAGACGCAGGCTGGGTAGCTTGTGCTCGGCGGCGAGGCGCCGGCGGGCGGCGGCGAGAGCCGCAATCTCGCTGTCGGCCGCGGTCAGCACGACGATCTCCGCCGGGCTCTGGCCGAGATCGATGGCCTCGCCGCCGCTGATCGTGCCGGGCTGGGCCGCCAGCAGATGCATCAGCCGGCAATCTCCTTGGCGATGCTCACGCGGTCGAGGCCCTTGCGGCCGATGACGACCAGCGCGCTGCGCCGCTCGCCCTCGCGCCACGGCCTGTCGAAATAGCGGTCGAGACGCGGTCCGACTCCCTGCACGGCGAGGCGCATCGGCTTGCCGGGGACGTCGAGAAAACCTTTCACGCGCAAGATATCGTGACGCGCGACGGCCGAGGCGATACGGGTCGCCAGGGCGTCCGTGTCGCTGACGGCACCGAGCGGCACGACGAAGCTCTCGAAATCCTCATGATCGTGCTCGCCTTCGAGGTCGGCGTGAGACTTGCGG
The DNA here is from genome assembly GCA_016869415.1 of Alphaproteobacteria bacterium. Classification (GTDB taxonomy): domain Bacteria; phylum Pseudomonadota; class Alphaproteobacteria; order CACIAM-22H2; family CACIAM-22H2; genus VGEI01. Next base: position 6,567 of record VGEI01000059.1, on the reverse strand, counting down.
CTGGCGAGATCGTCCTCGGCCGCGGCGCCGATGCCGAGCAGCGCCCTGGGGTCGAGTACCCCGAACTGCGCCGGCACCAGCTTGGCGCCCGGCCGCACCCGGCCGCCGATCTCGCGGCTCAGGCTGTCGAGCGTCTCGCCGGCCACAAGATCGGTCTTGTTGAGCACGATGAGGTCGGCGCATTGCAGCTGGTCCTCGAACACCTCCTCAAGCGGATTGTCGTGGTCGAGGGTCGGATCGGCCTCCTTCTGCCTGGCCAGCGCTTCGAGGTCGTCGGCAAAACGCCCGGCGGCGACGGCGGCGGCATCGATCACGGCGATGACGCCGTCGACGGTGACCCGGCTGCGCACCTCCGGCCAGGCGAAGGCTTTGACCAGCGGCTTGGGCAGGGCGAGCCCGGAGGTCTCGATGACGATGTGATCGGGGGCGGGGTCGCGCGCCAGCAGCGCCTCGATAGTGGGCAGGAAATCGTCAGCCACCGTGCAGCAGATACAGCCGTTGGCCAGCTCGATCACGTCCTCGTCCTCGCAGCCCTCGACGCCGCAGCCGAGCAGCAGCTCGCGGTCGATGCCGAGCTCGCCGAACTCGTTGATCACCAGGGCAATGCGCCTGCCGTTGGCCTTGGCAATCAGGTGCCGGAGCAGGCTGGTCTTGCCGGCGCCGAGAAAGCCGGTGATCACGGTGGCGGGAATGCGGGGCTTCATTTGATGTCCTTGAGCGTGAGAGGCAGCCCGGCGGCGACGAAGACGACGCGGGTAGCGATAGCGGCGATGGCCTGGTGGAGGAGGCCGGCGTGATCGCGGAAATCGCGGGCGAGCTTGTTATCGGGCACGATGCCCAGGCCGACCTCGTTGGAGACGAAGATCACGGGCAGGCGCAGCGGCGGCAGGGCTTCGACCAGGAGGCGCGTTTCTGCTTCCACATCGCGGTCGGCAGTAAGGAGATTGCTGAGCCACAGGGTCAGGCAGTCGACCAGAACCGGCCGATCGGCGGCGCGCAACGCCTCGACCAACGCCAGCGGCGCTTCGCGCGTCGTCCAGTTGGTGCCGCGGCGCTCGCGATGCTGGCGGATGCGCTCGCTCATCTCTGCGTCGCCGGCTTCGCCGGTTGCCAGGTAGAGTGCGGGCCGCGTGCCGATCAGGGCCTCGGCATAGCGGCTCTTGCCCGAGCGCGCACCACCCAGCACCAAAGCAAGCCTTGGCAAATCCTGCTGCGGGTCCGCCGGACGGGTGGCGGCTGGAACGATCACGACACGCCTCCCTCCGAGGACGGTTGCTGGTCAGGGCGCGCCTGCCCGCGCAAACCGCTGCGCGGTTTCGCCGGGGCGCGGCGTCCGGGAGGTCTCCTGGCTCGCGGGTCAGTGTGAAGCGGCCTTCGCCTTCCCGGTTACCCAGTGGCTGGAAAATGGCCGCGTCACTCGCCGCTGACAGTTGCGGGGGCAGCGCCGGTCTTGCACCGGCTTCCCTGTCCGGAACGCGAGGTCAATCTAGCACGCCCTTTACGGCGGGCTACAGGATTCAGCCTTGCCGGGTGAAGTACCGGGCGAGATTGGCGCGGATCCTGTCCAGCGGCTTCTGGCCGGCCGGAGGCAGCACGAAACCCTGGCCGGTGATCATCTCATAGGCGCCGATGTAGATGCGCGCCGCCTCGAGGATCACCTCGCGCGGGATTTCCGGGATCCTGTCCTTGTAGGGGTCGCAGCGTGCCGTCACCCAGGTGCGCACGAAATCCTTGTCGAAACTTTCCGGGCGCTGGCCGGTGGCAAAACGCTGCTCGTAGCTGGCCTGGAACCAGTAGCGGCTGCTGTCGGGGGTATGGACCTCGTCGGCCAGCAGGATCTGGCCGTCCTCGGTGAGGCCGAACTCATACTTGGTGTCGACCAGGATCAGCCCGTGGCGGGCGGCGATCTCGCGACCGCGGGCGAAGAGCGCCAGCGCGCGTTCGGAGACACCCTGCCACTGCGCCTTGGTCAGCAGGCCGCGTTCGAGAATCTCGGACGCGGTCAGCGGCTCGTCATGGCCGCCATCGGCGGCCTTGGTGGTCGGCGTGATGAGCGTCTGCGGCAGCTTCTGGTTGTCGCGCATCCCGTCGGCGAAGCGTGCGCCGTATATCTCGCGCCGGCCGGCCTTGTACATGGAAAGGATCGAGGTCGAGGTGGTGCCGGCGAGATAGTCGCGCACCACGATTTCCACCGGCAGGATCCTGAGGTGCCGGCCGACCACCACGTTGGGATCGGGATACTCGATCACATGATTGGGACAGATGTCGCGCGTGGCATCGAACCAGAAGCGTGCGATCTGGGTCAGCACCTGGCCCTTGAGCGGGATGGCCGTGAGGATGATGTCGAAGGCGCTGAGGCGGTCGGTGGCGATGAGGATGCGCCGTCCGCCGGGCAGGTCGTAGTTGTCGCGCACCTTGCCGCGATAGTGGTTGGGCAGCTCCGCGATCGTCGCATCGCGCAGCACGCTGTCGAGGTAGGGCGACAGCGCCGCCGTGTCGGGGGGCATGTCCTAGACGGCTGGCTGGTTGACCAGGCCGACGCGCCAGCCATGCCCGGCGGTAGCGTTCTCGATCAGGTCGATGCGGGTCAGCGACAGTGTGTCGATGTTCACGGCCAGGGCCGCTTCCGGCGTCAGCCCGAGGCTCAGGGCGAGGGCGGCGCGGATCGAGCCGCCATGGGCAACGCAGACGATGTCCCGGCCGGCATGCGTCTTCGACAGGGCCTCCACGGCTTTGTGTACGCGCTCCATCACCGTGACGAAGCTCTCGCCGCCCGGCGGCACGGAATGCGCCGGCGCCAGCCAGAAACGATGCGCTGCGGTGGTGCCGTGGCCGTAGGCGCCGAGCTCGGCATAGGTCCGGCCCTGCCACTCGCCGAAGCACTGCTCGGCCAGTCGGGGCTCGAGATGCAGCGGCTCGGGTGTCGTGCCACGCGCCTTGTGGATGGCGTGCATGGTGCGCTGGGTGCGTGACAGCGGCGTGGCCATCCACACCGCTTCGCGCGGCACGCGGCGGGCGAGGTTGTCGAAGGCAGCCGTGTTCGTCGTGTCGCAGGCGACATCGGTCTGGCCGTAGCAGCGCGCTTCGGGATTGGGGACGGGGGCGTGGCGTACGAACCACCAGCGGGTTTCGCTCATGAGCCTCTAGGGTGTGACGGTTGTGGCGACGATCAGGATAACGACCTCGGCACCCTGCTGCACGGCTCCCAGCGTGTCGCCGGTCTGGCCGCCGAGACGATGCTGGAGATAGCGCAGGAAGAGCGCGGTGAACAGGGCCAACAGGGCGATCAGCAGCAGGCCGGCGAGAAGGCCGAGACAGAGCAGGAGCACGATGCCGCCGAGGGCGGCGGCCTCGATCGCGGCGCGTTGGCTGGGGGTGCCGGCGGCCTGCGCCAGCCCGTCGGGCCGGGCCGGCGGCATGAGGAACATGACGGCCGGCAGTAGGGCACGCGAGGCGCAGGCAGCGGCGACGATGGCTAGGCCAGCCGCGTCGGGATAGCCCAGCGCAGCGATAGCGGCGGCACGCAGCCCGATGGCGATTGTCAGGGCGATCACGCCATAGCTGCCGATGCGGCTGTCACGCATGACGGCGAGGGCGTGCTCGCGGTCGCGCCCGCCGCCGAGCCCGTCGGCGGTGTCGGCCAGGCCGTCCTCGTGCAGGCCGCCGGTGAGCAGCACCATGCCGGCGACGGCGAGCAATGCCGCAACCAATGTCGGCAGGGCGAAGACTTCGGCGATGGCGAAGACCACGGCGCCGGCGATGCCGACCGCCAGGCCGGCGATGGGGAATCCGCGTGCCGCCTGAGCCAGCTTCAGGTCCGGCGCGTCATCGAGGGGAATGGGAATGCGCGTCAGGAAAGCCAGGGCGACACGAATCTCCAGCCACCAGCGGGCGAGGCTCTCCGGCATATTGGCAAGACGCGGGAAGTCGGCAGGCATGTGGGGGAATCCGCTGGCGGTCCGGCCGGGGTTATAGGACAGTCCCGCGCCGCCGCCAACGCACCCTTGCGAGTCTCGTCATGGCCGATCCCGCCGCACCCGTCGCCAGCTTCGCCGAGATCCGCGCCCTGCTGCCGGAGCTGCCGGGGCCGCACCTCGAGGCGGCGACCGCGGCGGCGCAGCGCGAAGCGATCCTGACCAAGCCGGCCGGCGCCCTGGGCCGGCTCGAGGAGCTGACGTCGTGGCTCGCCACCTGGCAGGGCCGGCATCCGCCGCGCATCGACCATCCGCGGGTCTGCGTCTTCGCCGGCAATCACGGTGTGGCGGCGCGCGGTGTCTCAGCCTTTCCCGCTTCGGTGACGGCGCAGATGGTGCAGAACTTCATCGCCGGCGGTGCGGCGGTGAACCAGCTCTGCAAGCAGGCCGATGCCGATCTGCGCGTCTATGAGATGGCCCTGGACCGGCCGACCCGCGATTTCACCGTCGCGCCGGCGATGAGCGAGGAGGAATGCGCCCGCGCCATGGCCTACGGCATGATGGCGGTGGAGCCCGGTGTCGATCTTCTCTGCCTGGGCGAGATGGGCATCGCCAACACGAGCTCGGCCTCGGCCCTCTGCCTGGCGCTCTTCGGCGGCGCGGCCGAGGACTGGACCGGTCCCGGCACCGGCCTCGCCGGTACGGCCCTGGCCAACAAGATCGAGGTGGTGGCCGAGGGCGTGGCCCGGCACAAGGCCGCTCTCGCCGATCCGCTGGAGATCCTGCGCCATCTCGGCGGGCATGAGCTGGCGGCGATCGCCGGTGCGCTGCTGGCGGCGCGCCTGGCGCGGATACCGGTGGTGCTCGATGGTTTTGCCTGTACGACCGCTGCTGCGGTCGTTTGGGCGCTCGACTCGCGGGCCATCGATCACTGCCTGGTCGCACATGTCTCGGCTGAGCCCGGACACCGCCGCCTGTTGGACAAGCTCGGCAAAACAGCGCTGCTCGATCTCGGCATGCGCCTCGGCGAAGCCTCGGGGGCGGCGCTGGCCGTCAACATCCTGCGCTCTGCCGTCGCCTGCCACAGCGGCATGGCGACGTTCGGCGAAGCCGGAGTCAGCGGCAAGAGCGCCTAGGCGGCGACCGGCTCCTGCTCGATGCAGATGGTGCGGCTGTCGGCGTCGGACAGGCGCACATCCAACAGAGCGCAGTGATGCGGGCTGCCCGATGATGGATGGACGCGGGCGCAGAAATGCCGGCAGCTGGCGCAGATGCCGAAGGCCCGGCCTCGGTTGCGCGCCAGGGCGTTGCGCAGCGTCTGCTGCAGGATCTCGACGAACAGCTCGGCGCGAGGTCCGGCCGCCTGTGCGATGTCATGCGCCAGGACCAGCAGCGGGTCGCGCTTGAGCGCGCGCTCGCCCTGGCGGGTCAGCGCCAGCTCGATCGAGCGTTTGTCGCGCGGGCTCGGTTCGCGGCTGACATAGCCCTTGCCCTCCAGCGCGATGAGCGTCTGCGACACCGTGCCGCGAGTCGAGGCAAGATAGTCGGCCAGTGCCGCCGGCGTGCGTGAGAAACGGTTGGCCTGCGCGAGATAGCGCAACGCGTCCCACTGCGCAGGGTTGAGCCCCTCGACCAGTTCGCCGCTGCGCGCCAGGCGCTCCAGGCGGTCGATGAGGTAGGCGGCGTCCAACGCCTTTTCCGACATAGTAGCGACTCGCTATTGCTCTTGACGACCCTGCCCAAGCTCGCTAGAGATTAGTAGCTACTCGCTACTAATGCAAGGAGTCCAGATGTCTCGCTCTCTCTTCGCGGCTGTCACGGCCGCAGCGCTCGTCGCGGCCACTGCCGCCCAAAGCCACGAGATCAAGGCCAAGGCCGCCGAGGCGGTGACCGCCTCGTTCGACATCCTCAGCGCTTCGGCCGAGGCCAAGGATCACCTAGTCACCTTCACCATGCGCACGCGCGGCACGGTCGGCGCCGACAAGCCGGCCAAGACCGGACACTTCGCCGGATCGGGCGTTCACGCCTACGTCTGGCCGACGAATCTCGATCCCGAGACCGTCGGCTTCGAGAAGGGCAGCGGCATCCTTGCTGCGGCGGTCACCGCCCATCCCGATTTCAACGACGAGCCGCTCTTTGCCAACAGGGGCGCGGAGTGGCATTTCCACTGGGTCGTTCTGGCCAAGGATCCGGCCTGCGGGGCCGCCGGGCTCAAGGTCCGCGACATCGAGCCCGGCGCCAAGCCGCGGCTGCCGAAGACCTGGCCGGGCGCGCCGATCTTCATCGATAGCCCCGGCTATCGCCCGCGGCTTGGTGGCAGTGCAGTGCGTGTGACCGTGCCCTTCGAAAGCGCCGAGGTCGCGCGTTCCGTCGGCTTTGACGCGGTGACGACGGCGCTCAAGGTCAATGGCAACCTGCATGCGCCGTTCCTTTGTGTGAGCGGCGTGTTCAAGGTCGCCTCGGGTGACCTCTCGCTGCCGGGCCGGGTACAGGCGAAGTAGCGAGGAGCGTCCAACTCCGCTCTCGCCATCGGCATGTATGGTTCGAGCAGTTCGGTACACCGGGGCCGGTACTCTCCCCGGTGGCCGAATGCTGTTTTGAGGACTGGGTCGGTGCCCCGCCGGCGGGGCGCCGATCGTCTTACTTCCCGATC
>VGEI01000058.1 GCA_016869415.1 Alphaproteobacteria bacterium | reverse complement strand
CAGCGCTGGTGCAGACAACAGCGGTGCCTCCCGACGCGCGGCCGCGGGCTTCGCCTTCGGATCGAGGACGAAGAACGGCGCGCGTGCCTGGATATACTGAGGGCAGTTGCCGAAGCTCTGCCGCACCTCTACGACAAAACCGTGCTCGTCCTGCGCCGCGACCACGCCGTTCATCCGGTTGCGCCTGCGCGTGTCGAGCTCGATGCCCAGCAGCCCGACCGGTGCGCCGACGGCAAGGTTGGAGGCCAACGGGTCGGCGGCATCCGGCCGTGCGCCTATGGTCAGCGTCCCTGAATCGGGTGAACCGACGAAGCCGGGCGACCCGGTGAGGATCGAGGCGTGGGGCTGGCCGGAGCCGTCGACGCTCCCCACCAGCAGATAGGGCAGCTTGGCGAACAGCTCGCGGTGCTGGTCGGGCATGAAGTCGCGGATCATGCCGCGGCCCAGCCGCTCGGCCCGAGCCCGTACCCCGGCCCGCTCCTGCATGGCGATCTCGCCGGCGTGAAAGGGGGAATCCTCCAGCGGCCAGCCGGGCAATGTCATGGTGGTCATGGCTGTTGCTCCGTCAGGCCGCCTTCGGCGTCGAGCGCTGCATGGCGACGAAGCCAGGCAATGTCTCGATACGGGCCAACCAGGCGCGCACGTTCGCGTAGGGCTCGAGCGACACGCCGCCCTCGGGCGCGTGGGCCGTGTAAGAATAGAGCGCCACGTCGGCGATCGTCGGCGTGCTGCCGACCAGGAAGCGCTGCGTCCCGAGATGCGCGTCGAGCACGCCGTAGAGCGCGGCGGCGACGGTCTTCGCCCGCGCGGCGTCAAGCGGCAGGCCGAACAGTGCCACCAGTCGTGCAAGGGCCGGCCCGTGTGCCAGCTCACCGGCGGCGATCGAGAGCCAGCGCTGGACCTGAGCGGCGGCCACCGGCTCCTGCGGCAGCCAGGTGCGGCTACTGTCGTAGCGCGAGGCGAGATAAACCAGAATGGCGTTGCTGTCGGAGAGCGTCACCGCGCCATCCTCCAGCACCGGAATCTGACCGAAGGGGTTCTTGGCCAGGAACTCCGGCCGCTTGTGCGCGCCGTTGAACAAATCGATCTGGACCGATTCGAATTTCAGGCCGAGCAGCGAGAGCATCAGCTCGACCCGGTGGCTGTGGCCGGATAGCGGGAAACCGTGAAGTCGCAGGGCTGAAGTGGTCATGGATCAATCTCCGTCCAGGGGTGTCGATACCGGCAAGATGATAATTTCCTGTTTAGTAGTAAATATCGCTAATTGACAAGAAACTGTTTCATCTATTGAAATTATTGCATGGACCGTCTCGACGCCATGCGCGCCTTCGTCGTCGTCGCCGAACGCCAGGGCTTCGGCGCCGCGGCGCGCCAGCTGGGCCTGTCGCCGCCGGCCGTGACCCGGGCGGTCGCCTCGCTCGAGGCCCATCTCGGCACGCGGCTGCTCCATCGCACGACGCGGCGTGTCCGTCTGACCCACACCGGCGCCCGCTATCTGGAAGATTGCCTGCGCATCCTGGGCGAGATCGAGGCGGCCGACGCCGCCGCCTCGGGCGCCCAGGCCGAGCCGCGCGGGCCGCTGGCAGTGACCGCCTCGCAGATGTTCGGCCGGCGCTTCGTAGCACCGGTGATGCTGGAGTTTCTCGACCGCTTCCCGCAGGTCGACGGCCGCCTGGTCCTGCTCGACCGGGTCACGAATCTGATCGAGGAAGGGTTCGACGTCGCAGTGCGCATCGCTCCCCTGCCCGATTCCGAGATGACGGCCGCGCGCGTCGGCGAGGTCCGCCGTGTCGTCTGCGCGGCACCCCGCTATCTCCGCTACAAGGGCACGCCGCGGCGCCCCGCGGAGCTGAACCAATTCGACGGTATCGCTTTCCTGCCGGCCTCGATCGGCGATGCCTGGTCCTTCGGCAGCGGCGCGCGTCGGATCTCGGTCGCGCCGCGCACCCGCTTGCAGGCCAATGACGCCGAAGTGGCTATCGCCGCGGCGCTGAGCGGACGCGGGCTGATACGCGTGCTTTCCTATCAGGTGGCGGACGAGATCCGCAGCGGCCGTCTCAAGGCCGTGCTGGAGGAATATGAGCCGCCGCCCATCCCCATCCATCTCGTGCATCTCGAAGGCCGGCAGGCAAACGCTCGCGTGCGCGACTTCATCGATTTCGCCGCGTAGAAGCTGCGTGCAGCGCTCGCCTGACTACCAGGTTGGGCCGATCGCCCGTTCCCCTCGGTATTCCTCGACACGCCGCAGCGTCGCCGGAGAGACGTCCGTGGGCAGATCGCTGGGAGCGAACCAGCGCGCCTCCGCGATCTCGAGGCGCTGCAGCTTGCCTACACTGTCCGCGCGGACCACGAAGACGTCGATCGTGTCGCGCTTGCCTTCGCGTTCGCTGAAATAGGCGCCGAGGCGGCGTTCGGGTCTCGCGTCTTCGATGCCCAGCTCCTCCCGCAGCTCGCGGGCGAGCGCCTCCTCGGCTGGCTCCATTTTCTTGCGCCCGCCGCCCGGCAGGTACCAGTAGCGATCGTATGTATGCCGGACCAGCAAGAGCCTTCCGTCCGGTCCGACGACCAGCGCTCGCACGCCGAAGGTCCGTGGCCGGCGGATGCGCCAATAGAGACGGAGCGCACGATTGATCAGGGTGGCGAGCGACCGCAGCATCCCGCGCAGCCTATACGCCGCCGGGGACCGCTTGTATATCTCGCAAAGATGTCGGCTCCCGAATCCGCTCTTGTCGTCCTCGTGCCGGCAGCCGAGGCCGTGGTGGCGCCGTTTCGCGCTCGCTACGACCCGTCAGCCGCGTTGGGCGTGCCGGCGCACCTGACCCTGCTTTACCCCTTCAAACCGCCCGACCAGATTACTGATCCCGTCATCGACGGCCTGCGCCGGCTCTTCGCCGGGTTCGCCGCCTTCGACTTCATCCTCAACGCTCTGAAGCGCTTTCCGCGGGTTCTCTATCTTCTCCCGGAACCAGCCGAACCGTTCCGGCAGCTCACCAGCGCAATCTGGCAACTCCATCCCGAAGCCCCGCCTTATGGCGGGCGCCATCAGGATGTCGTTCCTCATCTCAGCCTGGCTGACCGTGCCGATGTGGCGACGCTCGAGCGGGTCGAGGCGGAATTCATGCAGGGGGCCCGTGGTCGACTGCCCATTCGGGCGCGCGCCTCGAGCGTTACCCTGCTGGAGAACCTGACGGGCCGCTGGCAGACGCGGCTGACGCTGCCGCTTGGGCCTTCGAGTCAGGCCCGGCCCGGGGCAATCAGCCCGCAGGCTTGAGCGCAGCCGCGTCGACGTTGCGCAAATGGCAGGCGACGAAGTGCCCCGGGCGCAGCTCGCGCATGGCCGGCTCCTCGACCTTGCAGCGCGCTTCGGCATAGGGGCAGCGGGTGTGGAAGCGGCAGCCGGACGGCGGGTTGATCGGGCTCGGCACATCACCAGTGAGGATGATGCGCTTGCGCCTTGCCTTGGGGTCCGGGACCGGCACCGCCGACAGCAGGGCTTCCGTATAGGGATGCTGCGGATTGGCGAAGAGCGAGCGCTTGTCGGTAAGTTCGACGATCTTTCCGAGATACATCACCGCGATGCGGTGGCTGATGTGCTCGACGACCGCGAGGTCGTGGGCGATGAACAGGTAGGACAGGCCGAACTCGCCCTGCAGGTCCATCAGCAGGTTGATCACCTGCGCCTGAACCGAGACGTCAAGGGCCGAGACCGGCTCGTCGCAGACGATGAGGCTGGGATTGAGCGCCAACGCGCGGGCGATGCCGATGCGCTGACGCTGACCGCCGGAGAATTCATGCGGATAGCGCTGCATCTGCTCCGGCCGCAACCCGACCCGGGCGAACAGCCCCGCCACTTTCTCCTTCAGCGCCGCGCCGGCGGCAAGGCCGTAGTTGACCAGCGGCTCGCCCACCACATCGCCGGCGCTCATCCGCGGATTGAGCGACGAATAAGGGTCCTGGAACACCACCTGCAGCTCGCGCCGCCAGGGCCTCATGGCGGCGCGCGTCAACCCGTCGATACGCTCGCCGTTCACCCGGATCGTCCCGGCGGTCGGCTCGATCAGCCGCAGGATCGTCTTGCCGGCAGTGGACTTGCCGCAGCCGGACTCGCCGACCAGGCCGAGGGTCTCCCCCTTGTTGAGGGTGAAGGCGATGTCGTCGACGGCGTAGACCTGACCCACGGTGCGCGACAGCAAGCCCTTGCGCACCGGAAAATACTTCTTGAGGCCGGCGACCTGGAGAAGCGGCGACGTCATGCCGCGGCCCTCTGCCATTCGTGGCAGGCCGCCCACCGGCCTTTCTCCTTCTCTTCGAGGATCGGCAGCTCGCGGCGGCAGCGCTCCGTGGCGATGGCGCAACGCGGTGCGAAGGCGCAGCCCTCGATCGGCTGGTTCAGCGCCGGAACGAGCCCGGGAATCTCGGCCAGGCGCTGCGCCTCTCCCCGGAGCGTCGAGCCGAGCTTGGGCACGGAGTTCATCAGACCGCGCGTGTAAGGATGCATCGGCCGGGCGAACAACGCCTCGACAGACGCCTCCTCGACCTTGCGTCCGGCATACATGACCACGACGCGCTGGGCCATCTCCGCGACAACGCCGAGATCGTGGGTGATCAGGATGATGGCGGCACCGGTCTTGGTCTTGAGCTCGCGCATCAGGTCGAGGATCTGTGCCTGAATGGTGACGTCGAGGGCTGTGGTCGGCTCGTCGGCGATCAGGAGCTGAGGATTGCAGGCGAGCGCCATGGCAATCATCACCCGCTGGCGCATGCCGCCCGAGAGCTCGTGCGGATACTGGGTGACGCGGCGCGCCGGCTCGGGAATATGCACCAGGCGCAGCATCTCGATGGCGCGCTCTTGGGCTTGCGCCGCATCCAGCCCTTGATGCAGCCGCAGCGTCTCACCGATCTGGCGGCCGATGGTCAGCACCGGGTTGAGCGAGGTCATCGGCTCCTGGAAGATCATCGAGATCTCGTTGCCGCGGATCCGCCTCATCTCGGCTTCCGGCAGATCGAGCATCTCGCGCCCGCGGAACCTGATGGAACCGGTGATCCTGCCCGGCGGCTGCGGGATCAGCCGCAGGATGGAGAGCGAAGTGACGCTCTTGCCGCAGCCGGACTCGCCGACCACGGCCAACGTCTCGCCCGCCCCCACCGTATAGGAGACGCCGTCGACCGCCCGCACGATACCGTCGCGCGTGTAGAAATGCGTCCTGAGGTCATCGATGACGAGGAGCGGTTCTGTCATTACATGCGCCGCGCCAGCCGCGGGTCGAGCGCGTCACGCAACCCGTCGCCGACCAGGTTCACCGCCAGCACGGCGATCGACAGGAAAATGCCGGGAAAGAGAATTACGTAATAGGCCACCTGGAAGAGGCTGCGCCCCTCCGCCATGATGTTGCCCCAGCTCGGAATATTGGGCGGCGTGCCGGCCCCGATGAAGCTGAGGATTGCCTCGGTGATCATCGCCGAGGCGCAGATATAGGTGCCCTGGACCAGCAAGGGGGCAACGGTATTGGGCAGGATGTGCTTGATCAGGATGTGGTGGAAGCGCGTGCCCGAGGCCACCGCCGCCTCGACAAAGGGCTGCTCGCGCAAGCCCAGCACCACGCTACGCACCAGACGCGTGACGCGCGGCACCTCAGCGATGGTGATGGCAACGATGACGTTCTCGACGCTCGCCTTGGTCAGCGCCATCAGCGCGATGGCCAGCAGGATCGGCGGGATCGACATGAGGCCGTCCATCACCCGCATCAAGATCGTGTCGGCGAGCCGCACATAGCCGGTGATCAGGCCGAAGAACAAGCCGATGGCGATGCTGAGGACGGCGACGGCCAGCCCCACCGCCAGAGAAATGCGGGCCCCGTAGATCGTGCGGCTGTAGACGTCGCGGCCGAGCATGTCGGTGCCGAACCAGTAAAGCTCCGACGGTTCCCGCAGGCGTCTGACCGGCGACACGGCCTGCGGGTCGATCGTGCCGAGATAGGGAGCCAGGATCGCCATCAGCACCATGGCGGCGAGGATGGCGAAGCCGGCAATCATGGTGGGATGGCGGCGCAGCGCATCGGCGACCATTCCGCGCTGCGGCACCTCGATCGTTGCGGCGGGCAATGTCGTCATGTCAATAGCGGATACGCGGGTCGAGGAAGGTGTAGCTGATATCGACCAGCAGATTGATGAGCACGTAAGCCGCAGAGAACAGCAAGATCACGCCCTGGATGATCGGATAGTCGCGGCGCAGGATGGCATCGACCGTGAGCCGCCCGATGCCCGGGATGGCAAACACCGTCTCCGTCACCACCACGCCGCTGATCAGGAGCGCCACGCCGATGCCGATAATCGTGATGATCGGCACGGCTGCGTTCTTTAGCGCGTGACCGATCAGGACTTTGTCCGTGGCGAGGCCCTTGGCCTGGGCCGTGCGGATGTAGTCCTGCGACAGCACCTCAAGCATCGAGGCACGGGTGATGCGGGCGATCAGCGCCATATAGGTGATGCCGAGCGCCACGCTGGGCAGGATCAGCCGTTCGAGAAACGGCCAGAAGCCCTGGCGGATACTCACATAACCCTGCACCGGCAAGATCTCGAGCCCGATCGAGAAGCCGAAGATCAGCAGGTAGGCCAGCACGAAGATCGGCACCGAGAAGCCGACCACCGCGAAGCCCATGACCAGCCGGTCGAGCCAGCGGCCGGCTTTCCACGCCGCCAGCACGCCCATGGGCACCGCGAGGCTTACCGCCACGATCAGGGTGGTGACGGTGAGGGCGATCGTCGGCTCGATGCGCTGGCCGATCAACCGGCTGACGGGCAGGTTGGTGAAGATCGAGATGCCGAGGTCGCCCCGCAGGATCGACCACAGCCACTCCCCGAAGCGCACCAGGAACGGCCGATCGAGCCCGAGCTTCTCGCGAATCTTGGCGATGTCGTCGGCTGTCGCGTAGTCGCCGGCGATGATGATCGCCGGATCGCCCGGCGTCAGGTAGAGCAGCGAGAAAACGAAGATGGCGACCACCCCCATGACCGGGATGGTCGCCAGCAAGCGTCGAACGATGTAGGCAAACACGTTATTGAGGTCCCCTCGCCCGCCAGCTTACCGGGCGAGGGGCGCAGGCTTGGATTACTTCTTCTCAACGTTCCACAGGAAGGCCACGGGAGCGATGATCACGCCCTCGACATTCCGGCGGAAGGCGGTGGGCAGGATGAACTGCGCCGTCGGGATGATCGGCGCCGATTCCCAGCCTCGCCGCTGAATCTGCTCGGCGATTCTCTTCTGGGTCGCAGCGTCCGGGGCGTCGAACCACTGCGTGCGCAGCGTCTCAAGCTCCGGATCGGTCGGCCAGCCGAACCAGGCGCCCTGGCCGTTGCCGCGCATCGTCGCGTTCACCGCCGGGTTGGCCATGTCGGTGCCCACCCACCAAGTGTGGAAGATGCTCCAGCCGCCCTTGTCGATCGGCTCCTTGACGGCGCGGCGGCTGATCAGGGCTCCCCAATCGCTCGCCGCGAGCTCCGCATTGACGCCGATCTTCTTCAGCAGGTCGACCGTGAGCAGCCCTTGCGCGTGGACGATCGGCTGGTCGGTCGCCGAGAGTACGATCACCTTCTCGCCATTGTAACCGGCTTCCTTGACCAGCGCTTTCGCCTTGTCGATGCTGCGCGGCCCCTTGAGCACGTCTGAGCCGGCATCGTTGGACATGGGCGTGCCGCAGGTGAAGAACGACATGCAGGGCTTGCCGTTTTTCTCGCTGCCGGCGATCGCCAGGAGATAGTCCTTCTGATCGATCACATGCAGCAGCGCCTGGCGCATCTTCGGATTGTTGAAAGGCGGATGCAGGTGGTTGAAGCGCACCACGCCCATCGAGCCGAGCGGATCGATGTTCTCGACCTTGACGTCGCGGTTGCGCGACAGGACCGGCAGCAGGTCGGCCGGCGGCGCCTCCCACCAGTCGACCTCGCCGGCACTCAAGGCGGCCGCGGCGGTGGCGGCGTCGGGGATGTAAATCCATTCGACGCGATCGACCTTCACCACCTTGCCACCCGAGGCCCAGCTCGGCGGTTCCTTGCGCGGCACGTAGTCGTTGTTCTTGACATAGACGACCTTATTGCCCGGAACCCACTCGCTGGCCACGAAGCGGAACGGGCCCGAGCCGATCACCTCTTTGATCTGCTCGTTGGCGTCCGTCTTGGCAAAGCGCTCGGGCATGATGAAGGGCACGTTACTCGACGGCTTGGCCAGCGCCTCGAGCAGGAGCGGGAACGGCTTGCGCAGGACGATCTTGAACGTCTTGTCGTTCACCACATCCATCGACGCGACCGCTGCCATCGCCGTCTGGCCGAAGGAATCCTTCTTGCCCCAGCGCTCGATCGACGGGATGACGTCCGCCGAGCGGACCGGCTGCCCGTCGTGGAACTTGAGGCCGTCGCGCAGCGTGACGGTATAGGTGAGCTTGTCGTCGCTGAGCGTATAACCCTCCGCCATCTGCGGCTTGATGTTGTATTGCGCATCGATGGCGAACAGCGTGTCGTACACCATATAGGCGTGATTGCGGGTGATGTACGCGGTCGTCCAGATCGGATCGATCACCTGGAGATTGGCTTGCGGTATGAACTTCAGCGTCTTGCCGCCGGATTGGGCGACCGCGTCGGGCGGTGCCAGCACGGCTGCGCCGGCGACCAGTGCGGTGCCGGCAAGCAGAGACGAAAGAGACAGCTTCATCGGAGACCCTCCCTTGGGGGCGCGCCGGGCGCGCGGAATGAGATATGCGGCAGATGGACTGGCGAAACTCTTGCCATGCGGACCACCACCTCCCCGGGGCCCGCTGCCATAGGCAATATTGAGGCATAACCCCCGCCCGGCGGCAAGGCGCTGCCATTTTGCAACAGCCACCGGATATTCGTTCGGAACAGGAAGCAAACGATTGCATGGACGCTGGCGGGCTGCCATTCTCCCGGCCCTGTAGGACCAAGCGCCGTCTCCGGGGGGATGACCGGCGCGCGCGGGCCCGTCGTTCGCACGGCGGGCCCGCAGCCTATTTTGAGCCCCGCTTGCCGCGGCGAGCGGTCTGTCAGATAGTGCCGCGCCCATGACCTACGATCTCGTATTGACCGGCGGACGTGTCCTCGATCCGCTCCGGCACTTCGACGCCAAAACCGACGTCGCATTCAACGACGGCAAGGTCGCCGCCATCGGCCCGGCCCTGGCGAAGGACGCACGTAGCGTCCGCGACGTCGCCGGAAAGCTCGTCACTCCGGGCCTGATCGACCTGCACACCCATGTCTACTGGGGCGGCACCTCGCTCGGCATCGATCCCGAGATGCTCGCCCGGCGCAGCGCCTGCACCACGCTGGTCGACGCCGGCAGTGCGGGCCCGGGCAATTTCGTCGGGTTTCGCAAGCACATCATCGAGCCGTCCCCGATCCGCATCCTGCCCTATATCAACATCTCGTTCGCCGGCATCTTCGCCTTCTCCAAGGCCGTCATGGTCGGGGAGAATAGCGACATCCGCCTCGTCGATCCGGTCGAATGCGTGCGTGTCGCCCGCCAGCACATGGACCTGATCGTCGGGATCAAGGCGCGGGTCGGCGGGGTCGCCAGCTTCGGTACCGGCATCGCCGCACTCGACATCGCGCTGGCGGCAGCCGACGAACTCGGCGTGCCGCTGATGGCGCATCTCGACCGGCCGCCGCCGGCCAGCCATGAAGTGCTGCCGCGGCTGCGGCCGGGCGACATCCTGACCCATTGCTTCCGCCCCTTCCCCGGTGGCCCGGTGTTCGGCGACGGCAAGCTGCGCGAGGAAGTCGTGGCGGCGCGCCAACGCGGCGTGATCTTCGATGTCGGCCATGGCGGCGGCTCGTTCGGCTTCCGCTCGGCCCGCGCGGCCCTGGCTGCCGGCTTCGAGCCCGATGTCATCTCAAGCGACGCGCACGAGCTCAGCATCGATGGGCCGGCATTCGACCTGCTGGTCACCCTGTCGAAGATGCTGTGCCTCGGCATGACGCTCGAAGCCGTGATCAAGGCGGCAACCTCGTCTGCTGCCTCAGCCCTGCGCCGGCCGGAGCTCGGCACGCTGGCGGCCGGCGGCGTCGGCGATGCTTCGGTCCTGTCGATCGAGAACGGCCGCTTCGAGTATGTCGACGTGATCGGCGAGACCTTCACGGGCGAGCAGCGTATTTTCCCGGCCGGCATGGTGGTAGGGGGCAAATGGCTGGAGACGGTGCGGTGAGCCAGGCTGCCGATCTTTCGGCAACGGAACTGCTCGACGCCTACCGCCGCAAGAGCCTGTCCCCGGTCGAGGCCGTGCGGGCCGTTCTGGCGCGCATCGAGGCGCTCAATCCTCAGCTCAACGCCTTCAACCTGATCGACGCCGAAGGCGCGCTGGCGTCAGCGCGGGCGTCCGAGACACGCTGGGTCAAGGGTGTCCCACAGGGCGCGCTCGACGGCGTGCCCGCCTCGATCAAGGACATCCTGCTGACCAAGGGCTGGCCGACGCTGCGCGGCTCGAAGCTGGTCGACCCGGATCAGCCTTGGACGGAGGACGCGCCGGCAGCGGCTCGGCTGCGCGAGGCGGGCGCCGTCATCCTCGGCAAGACGACGACGCCGGAGTTCGGCTGGAAGGCGCTGGGCGATTCACCGCTCACCGGCATCACGCGCAACCCCTGGAATCCGGAGCGCACACCCGGCGGCAGCAGCGCCGGCGCTGCGGCGCAGGTCGCCGCCGGGATGGGGCCGTTGGCGGTAGGCACGGATGGGGGCGGCTCGATCCGCATTCCGAGCTCGTTTTGCGGCATCGTGGGAATCAAACCGACCTTCGGACGAGTGCCGGCCCACCCTTTGAGTCCCTTCGGCGTCATCGCCCATGTCGGGCCGATGGCCCGTACGGTGCCGGACTGCGCACTGATGCTTGACGTGCTGTCGGGTTACGACGATCGCGACCCCTGGGCGGTGCCGGACCGGCCATCCGTCGTCGATAGCCTGGATAGCGGCGTGAGGGGGTTGCGCATCGCCTACAGCCCGACGCTCGGCTACGGGAATGTCGATCCGGAGGTTCGCGACGCCGTCGACCGCGCAGCCCGATCTTTCGCCGAGCTGGGCGCCACGGTCGAAGCGGCCGATCCCGGCTTCGCCAACCCGCGCGACGCCTTCATGGTTCTGTGGACCACGCCAGCCGCCAAGATCCTGTCGGCCTTCACGGCTGAGCAGCAGGCGAAGATCGACCCCGGCCTGGTCGCCTCGGCGCGTTTCGGCGCCACCAAGAGCGCCATCGACTGGTGCTCCGCCGATGCCGTGCGCAACGGGCTCGTCGACACGATGACCCGCTTTCACCGGCGCTACGACCTGCTGCTGACACCGACCGTCGCGGTTCCGGCCCTGCCGGTCGGTTACGATCTCAGCGATCCTAGGAACCAGGAGCACTGGATCGATTGGACGCCGTTCAGCTACCCCTTCAACATGACACGCCAGCCGGCAATAAGCCTGCCCTGCGGCCTGACCGCGGCGGGGCTGCCCATCGGGCTGCAGGTGGTCGGGCGCTGGCATCAGGACGGCCTGGTGCTGCGCGCGGCGCGCGCCTTCGAGAAGGCGCGACCGTTTCTGCGCCCCCCGGCCCGCTGAAGCCGACAGCACGGTTGACAGCCGGGCGTTTTCCCCTATATCGACGCTCACAGGATTGGGAGAGTACCATAATGAAAAGCATGGGTTTTTCAGCCGTCGGCCTGTTTCTCACCCTGACCGCGAACACGGCATTCGCGGCCGACCCGGCCGAAGGCGAGAAAGTCTTCCGCCGCTTCTGCACGGCCTGTCACATCACGACCGCCGAAGGGCCGAAGCGCCTCGGCCCGCCGCTCGCGGGTATCGTCGGCCGCAAGTCGGGGACCATCGAAGGCTTCCGCTATTCGGAGGCGAACAAGAACGCCAGCATCACTTGGTCGGCGCAGACCCTCGACCCTTATCTCAAAGACCCCAAAGCCGTGATCCCCGGCACGATCATGGCGTTCGCCGGCGTCAAGAAGGACGATGAGCGCGAGAACCTGATCAGCTATCTCCAGACCCTCAAGTGAGCCGGTCCGGAAGCGTGGCGCCGGTGCGCGTGCGTCGATACACTGCGCGGCCGTGACGAGTCGGCAGCGCCGGGGGATTTGCGCATGGACCTGAAGAAGTACATCCGGGATGTGCCGGACTTCCCGAAACCGGGCATCCTGTTCCGCGACATCTCGCCGATGCTTGCCGACAAGGACGCATGGCGGGCCGCCATAAAGGCGCTGGCCGAACTCGTCCGGCCGCACAAGCCCGACCTCCTGGCGGGAATCGAGTCGCGCGGCTTCCTGGTGACCGCGCCGCTGGCGCTCGAGCTGGGCTGCGGCTTCATGATGGTACGAAAGCGCGGCAAGCTGCCCGGCGCAACCATTCAGCACACCTACGAGCTCGAATACGGCAGCGACACGATCGAGATCCAGGACGACGCCGTGAAAAAGGGCCGGCGCGTTGTCGTGCTGGACGACGTGCTGGCCACCGGCGGCACCCTCGCCGCCGCCATCACCCTGCTACGCAAGGCCGGGGCCGAAGTGCGCGGTGCGGCCTGCATCATCGAGCTCACCTTCTTGGAAGGCCGCAAGCGTGTTGACCTGCCGTTCGGGGCCCTTGTCCAATACTGACGATCCGGCATTGATCTGCCATTCGCGGTAATAGGTTAGAAGCCGCGGTTAGGCATTCGTTAACCCGGCAAACCTACACTCGCAACCGCATTTCCAGCCTTTGACAAAGCGGGGAAGAACCCCGCTTGGGCGAGGTCTTGCCGGGGCATGGTTTCGGGTGCGGTCATAGCCATTATCGGGGCGGCAGTGGGGACGGCCATCCTCACCGCCACGCTCCTCTACATGCGCAGCCTGCCCGGCGCCACGCCGGCCCTCACGTGGTGGGCGGCGGCTCTGGCGGTGACGACTGCGCGGCAGCACGTCTTCCTCGCCGACCTGCTCGTCGCCCTGCCAGGGATGACGTTCCTTTTCGAGGCCCTGGTTGCCGTCGCCGCCTCCCTCTTTCTCGGCGGCGCGCTGGTCTTCATCGGCCGCAAACCGAGCCATCTGGGAATCGGCGGACCGGTTGTCC
>VGEI01000057.1 GCA_016869415.1 Alphaproteobacteria bacterium | reverse complement strand
GCCGGGAATACGCTCCGCTCGTCGTCGCAGCAACGGCACTCGTCGCCCTGCCGTTCGCGCTCGATCTGGTCGGGCTTCCGCTACGTTCGGCGGTAGATGTCGTGGTTTTCGCGATAGCCGCCATGGGGCTCAACATCCTGGTCGGCAATACCAATCTGGTGTCGTTCGGTCACGGCGCCTGGTTCGGACTGGCTGCCTACGCGGCAGCGCTCAGCCAGCGGCACTGGTTTCCCGGCGACATGGTGCTGCCGGCGCTCTTCGCTATCGTATTCGTGGCGCTGGTTTCGTCGCTGCTCGGCGGGCTGATCTTGCGCCGACGAGGTGTCTATTTCTCGCTGCTGACACTGGCGCTGACGGCGCTGCTGTTCGCCATCGGCTACCGCTGGACCGAGTTCACCGGCGGCGAGAACGGCCTCGGCGGCGTCACGCGAGCGACTGTATTCGGCATCGAATTCGAGAACGACCGCTTCTACTATCCGCTGGCTGCCGTCGTCGGAATGGCGGTGTGCTACCTGCTGTGGCGCTTTCACCGCTCGCCGGTCGGCACCGTGCTGGTGGCCATCCGCGAGAACGAGCAGCGTGCGCGCTTCGTCGGCTATGCGACCACCCGTTACAAGCTGATCGGTTTCGTACTGTCGGCTTCGATCGTCGCCGTTGCCGGGACGCTGTCGGTGTTCAATCACCGCTTTGCCTCCGCCGAGCCGCTGGCCGTGGCGTTTTCAGGCGAGCTGATCGCCATGGTGGTGATCGGTGGTATGCGGAGCTTTCTGGGCCCAGCCCTCGGCGCCATTTTCTTCATTCTATTTCGCGAATTCCTGTCGATCTGGACGCCGCAGTGGCTTTTCTATTTTGGCCTGTTGTTCGTCGGCTTTATCGTCTTTTCGCCCACCGGGCTGGTCGGCGTCGCCAGCCGGCTACTAGCCCCATTCCGTAAACAGATCGAGGAAGACGCCGCCATGGCAGGGCGGGAAGTCACGGCAGGATCGCGGCTGCCGGAATCGTTCCTGCGGCAGAGCAGCGGGGCCGGAATCGTCCTGGAGGCGGAGGATCTGCACAAGCGCTTCGGCGGTATCCGCGCGGTGAAGGGCATGGGTATCGCGGTCGCGGACCGTACGCTCCATGCGCTGATCGGCCCGAACGGGGCCGGCAAGACGACGGCGTTCAACCTCCTGTCCGGCCTCTATGCGCCCGACTCAGGAAGTATTCGCCTCGACGGCCGTCCGATTGCCGGCTTGCGGCCTGAGGACATCACGCGCGCCGGCATCGGCCGCTCGTTTCAGATTACTAACCTCTTCAGCGGTCTCACAGTTCAAGAGAACATCCGGCTTGCCGTGCAGGCGTCCAGCCCACGATGTTTTGCGGTATGGACAGCCGCCGCCTCACTGCAAGAGGTGAACACCGACACCGCGCAGCTGATGACCTACCTTGGTCTCAAGGGCACGGAGCACGCCGAGGCCGGCGCGCTCTCCTATGGCGGCCAGCGCCTGCTTGACATGGGGCTTGCCCTCGCCACCGGGCCGCGCCTGCTCCTGCTGGACGAGCCGTTGGCGGGCCTCGCTGTCGCCGAGCGCACGCGCATCGCGGCGCTTGTCAAGGCTATCTCCGCAGAGATTCCGGTGCTGTTCGTCGAACACGACATCGATCGCGTGTTCCAGATCGCGGATCGTGTCACCGTGATGAACGAAGGTGAGATGCTGACTGACGGCACGGCGGAGGACGCACGCCGCCATCCGAAGGTGCGTGACGTCTATATCGGCTCCGGTGCCTCCGCGGTTGCCGCAAAGCCGCGCCGGTCGGCCGCAAGCACGACAGCCCTGTTGACGATGGACAAGGTCGATACCTTTTACGGCAAGAGCCATATCCTGCACGGGGTTTCACTCGCCGTCAGCGAGCATGAGATCGTGGCGCTGCTCGGCCGCAACGGTGCCGGCAAGTCAACGCTGCTGAACACGTTGATCGGGACTGCGCCACCTGCCGCGGGATCGATCAAGCTCGCGGGCGAGGAGATCGCCGGCCAGGCGCCGGATCGCATCGCACGCCGAGGCATCGGCTACGTCCCGCAGGGGCGTGGGTTGTTCGCCGGCATGACCGTGCAGCAAAATCTCGAGCTTGGCCGCCTCAAGCGCCTCACCGGCGCCGGGATCCATTGGGATGAAGAGCGCGCGCTGGGTTTCTTCCCGCGGCTGAAGGAGCGCTGGCACACGCCTGCCGACTACCTGTCGGGAGGCGAGCAGCAGATGGTCGCGGTAGCACGCGCACTGGTCGGCGACGTCAGGGTGATCCTCCTGGACGAGCCGTTCGAGGGGCTGTCGCCGGCGGTGACAGAGGAGTTGTTCGAAGCGTTCGACAAGCTGCGCTACGAGGTCGCGCTGGTGGTCGTTGATCATCATCTCGATCTGGCTCTCGCGCTGTCCGATCGGACAGTCGTGCTCGAGCGCGGTATGGTGAGCTGGACCGGAGCATCGCGGGCGCTGCGCGACGATTTGGAACTGCGGCGCGACGTATTGTGGTTATAGCGGTGTGCGGCGCCCGGATCCGTGCCGTCGCCGGAGGCCCTCGATCCACTCGACAATCGTGGTCGATGCCGGCCGACGGGGCCACTAGCGTCGGGAGCACCGGTCAGCCCGGTTCAGTGGCACAATATCGCATCGTCTGTTGCGCGAGCGGCTGACGCGGCTGGAGGCTGCCGGCATCGGCCAGCTGCTGCTCGGCGCGGTGGCGGTCGGATTGCGCTAGCCTAGGGCGCTCCGGGCTTTCAGAGCGCGTTCTGGACCGCGCGATGCATCGAGGCATCGACCTCGATGCGCTGGGTGCCGACCAGGATATGGGTGATATCCTTGCCGCTGCCGAGCGGCAGGATCGTGCGGATATAGGGTAGGGTTTGCGGAGCATCAGCGCGTCGATCTGGTAGCAGGTCGGCTGCCCGAGCGTATAAGCTTCGTCCATGTGCGCCGTAACCAGCCGGGCGAATCCCTGGTCCTCGTAGTCGCGGGTCGTTTTGCCGGTCATGTCGCGACGGTCGGGATTGGTGACGGCGCTGCCGTAGATCCGGTAGCGGTAGAGGCTAAGCCCCTCGACCTCCAGAATGTGCATCCGTCCGACATTGCTGCGGATCTGCGTGGGATCGATATCGTCACGAGCGGGCATGGCCCGGTCTCCGCGCCGACGGTCCCAGTACCGAAAAAGCTCAAGTAGTCTGTCGTTGGGCACGGACTCGGGGGAGAACCAGATCGCTCGCTGCAACTCGAACATGACCGTCACGCTAGGGGACAAGGTTTAACGGCCGCTTAAAGGCAATTTCGAAAAAATGCGAGGTGCCCGGCTCAGCGCTTCTTCTGGCGCTCCGGGTGCAGGTAGGTGCCCGCTAGTTCGACGTAGTGCGCGGCATTGCGGGCGATGAACCTGATCTCACTGTCCTTGGTCGGGCGAGTGAACTGCGCCGGCACGCCACTCCACATCTCACGCGCCTTGACCACCTTGCCCGGCGGCACAACGGCGCCCGCGGCGACCACTGCACCCCGCTCGACCACCGCCTTGTCGAGCACGATGGCGCCGATGCCGATCATGCTGTCGTCCTCGATGGTGCAGGCATGGATGATGGCGCCGTGGCCGACGGTCACCCGCTCGCCGATGATCGTCGGCCCGTTGCGGACCGAGATGTGGATGATCGTGCCGTCCTGGAGGTTGGTCTCGGCGCCGATGCGGATGTAGTTGCCGTCGCCGCGGATCAGGCAGTTGAACCAGATGCTGGCCCGGTCGCCGACCGCTACGTCGCCGATGACCACGGCGTTGGGCGCCACATAGGCGTCCTTGCCGAGAGTCGGCAGGATGCCGTCATAGGGCATGAGCAGGCCGCCGCCGTGATGCGTTGCGGGGGCGCCTGGCGATTTCAGGGTGGGACTGGCGTCGGGTCCGGCCATGCCGCCAACCTAGCAAATTCCGCCCGCGGAGAAAGATGTCAAACCGCTGCGCTTTCGGCATCGCTGACCTGCGCCTCTTGCCCGAGGCGGTCGGGGCGGTAAGGTGTGCGTCCTGTGTCCACCGAAGCCGGTTCCCAGCCCGTCTACGCCCGTGCCTGCGCCTCGCGGCGGGCCGCCTTCGCAGCGGGCATGCGCGATTCCATCGGCTCGCCGGCTCTGGTTCTCGGGGCAAGCTTTGTCGGCTTCGGGTCGCTGCTCCGCGAGCTCGATATCAGCCTCTGGCTCGGCTACCTGTCGATCGTCATCACCTGGGCGTTGCCGGCGCAGGTGGCGACGATCGAGATGTTTGCCCGTGACGCCCCGCTGGTCGCCGTGTTCATTGCCGTGGCGCTGATCAATTTCCGCTTCCTGCCGATGACCGTGGCCATGATGCCGCTGCTGCGCCAGCCTGGCGGGCGCGCCTGGCGGCTCTACCTGCTGGCGCATTTCGTCGCCGTGACAACCTGGGTGCTGGTCATGCTGCGTGGGCCCGAGATGCCGCCCGACCAGCGCCGGCCGTATTTCTGGGGCGGCGTGGCCATGGTAATTCCCGCCGCCCTGGGCGGCACGACCCTCGGCTACGTCGTGGCAGGGGCCGTTCCGCCGCAGGTCACCCACGGGATGATCTTCCTCAATCCGGTCTTCTTCATGCTCGTGCTGCTGGTCGATCTGCGCCAGCGCGCCCGCGTCTATTCGCTGCTGCTGGGCGCTGCGCTGGGCCCGTTGCTGCACGCACTAACGCCGACCTGGGGATTGCTGTTGGCCGGGCTGATCGGCGGTACGGCGGCCTTCCTCGCCGACCGGGCGCTGAGCGCACGAGGTCTCCGCCGTGGCTGAGGTCATCTCCCCGCTGGTCATCGTCATCCTGGTCGGAGCGTTGGCCAGCTATATGTGGCGGGCACTCGGCGTCGCCCTCTCCGGCCGTATCGATCCCGACGGGCCGGTGGTGCGCTGGGTCGCCTGCGTCGCTTATGCGGTGCTTGCAGCCCTGATCGCGCGCATGATCCTGCTGCCGGTCGGCTCGCTCGCCGATGTGCCGGTGGCCAGCCGGTTGCTCGCTGCCGGCGTTGCTCTGGGCGCCTTCTATCTCGCCCGCCGCCACCTGCCGCTCGGCGTGGCTGCTGGCGGGGCCGCGCTGACCTTGCTAAGCTATTGGACCTAAGAGGCAATTAGAAGCCGCGCGGTTCGCGCCCGAAGACGGAACATGCGAGAGGGCGTGTGGATCTCGGGCCTCAGGGTGCACGCGGCACCGCGCGACCTCGCCCTGCCGGCTTCCGTTATCAACCAGGGCGAGAGCGCCCAGCGGAACAGCCTCGGCCCGGCAAGCGAGACGGTGCCCGCGCTGGATGGCAAGGCGGGCTAAAATCGTGGTTCGGAGCCTAGCTTAGCGTTAGGGCGAGTCGTTTGTTAATTCATCTTTAAAGCCGCTCGGTCAGGATTCAGCGCAGGGGCGAGGCCCAATAAAGGGCGAATTTTATGGGCTTTCTAGGGTTAATCGGTTCGAAGAGCAGCGCTGAGGCACCGCCTCCGGCGACGCCTGAGATCGACGGCGACGGCGAGGCGCAGCCTGTTCGTTTCGGGAAATTCCGTAAACGCCTGCACGCCTGGTGGGAAGGCTACTACGTCGATCCCGAGATCGACCCCAACCTGGAGGCGCCGCCCACAGCGCCGCCTACCGAGGAGGCCGTCAACGACGACAAATGGTCGGCGCCGCGCATCAAGATCGCCGAGCTGATCTGGGGCGACGGCTTCACCTTCCCAGGCGGCGTCGATCACGTGATCCACATGGTCAAGCCGATGACCCTAAACAGCGCCAAGTCGATGCTCGACATCGGTTGCGGCCTGGGTGGCACGACGCGCGCCATCGCCAAGACCTTTGGCACCTGGGTCGTCGGCATGGAAGCCTCACCCTTCCTGGCGAAGCAGGGCATGCTGTATTCGGAGAAGGCGGGCTTGGCAAAGAAGGCGCCTATCCAGCTCTTCGTTCCCGAGACGCTCGAGCTGCCACCCAAGAAGTATGACGCGATCTGCATCCGCAACGTCTTCGTCGGCCTTTCCGACAAGAAGCCGCTCCTGACTGCAGCCGCCAGGGCACTGCGGCCGGGCGGCTGCCTGCTGATCTCCGATTTCGCCATCAGCCAGCTCGACGCGAACTCGCCGGCTTTCCGCCGCTGGGCGGACGGCGAGGAAACGCCGCAGCGATTGTGCACGCTCGAGGATTTCCGGACGTATTGTACCGGCCTCCGCCTCGATCTGCGCGTTGCCGAGGACATGACGCCTGAGTTCCGCGAGCTCGTGGTCAAGGGCTGGGCGAACCTGGCGGAGGTCATGGAGGGCAAGTCCCTCGACCCCGAGGAAGCCAGGGGGCTGGCTCAGGAACTGCAGCTCTGGCAGCGGCGTCTCGCCGCCTTCGCCTCGGGCGAACTGCGCGTGATCCGCATCTTCGGCATCAAGGGTTCCGACGGCGTCTGACATGGGACCGACGCCGATTCACGCGAGGGGGTAGGGCATGACAGACGACAGCGCATCGTTGCGCCCGACCGTAGCGAACCTGGCGACCGGCGGGCGCTCCGAGTTCGAAGCGTCGCGCGCGCGGATCGAGGGAGCGCTGGGCGACGTCCGGGGGCTGGTCGGAGGGGTCGTGGCGATCAAGAAGCAAGCGGCGGACCTCGGTACAGCGCTCGATAGCGTGTGCCGCGCGGTCCGCGACATCGACGCCGTCGCCAAGCGGATCATGCTGCTGGCGCTCGACGCCACGATCGAGGCGGCGCGCACCGGCGAGCAGGCGGGCGGCTTCGCGGCCGTCGCTGGCGGAGTAAAGCAGCTCGCCAAGCAGATCAGCGAGGCCACCGCCGAGGTCGATGCCGCACTTAAGGCCTTGACCGGGCAGGCCCAGGCCTTAATGGGGCGCGGCATTGCCGGCACCGGGGACGCCGCGGCAGCGGAGTCTCCGCCCCGATGAAGGACGCGTTGGCGCAGACCATCAGCCGCGGCCGGCACTCGGGCGGCTTCCCGATAGGTTACAAGGGTTAAGCCCCGGATCGGGCGGCGGCCCCTGCGGTTGACAGGGGGGACCCCCCTCAGTATGGTCGCGCCCTTCCGCGGGCTGCGCCCCGCCGCCAGCCCCATCGAGCGTTGCCATGAAAGTCGTTAACTCTCTGAAATCGGCCAAGAAACGCGACAAGGACTGCAAGATCGTCCGCCGCAAGGGCCGCATCTACGTCATCAACAAGACGAATCCGCGCTACAAGGCGCGGCAGGGCTGAGGCAAGACACTGTGGTCGCCCGCAAACCGTGGCCGCTGCTTTCTATTTCGAGGATCTGACACCCGGCTTGACCTTCAGGACCGGGACACAGCAGCTCGACGCTGAGGCGATCAAGGCGTTCGCCCGCCAGTACGATCCCCAGCCTTTTCACACCGACGAGGCGGCCGCCAGGACCACGTTCTTCGGCGAGCTGGTGGCCAGCGGTTGGCACACCATGGCCGTGTCGATGCGTCTGATCGTCGACGGCGAGTTCAAGCCGGCCGGCGGCGTGATCGGTGGCGGCGTCGACGAATTCCGCTGGCCGATGCCGGTGCGGCCTGGTGACACGCTGACCGTGGTCAGCGAGATCGTCGAAAGCCGGCCGTCGAAGTCGCGTCCGGAAATCGGCTTGGTGCGGGCGCGGCACAGCACGCTCAACCAGCGGGGCGAGACGGTGCAGACCTTCATCGCCAACCACGTCGTACAGCGCCGGCCGAAATAGCGGCGCTCCGGCTATCGGCCGGTCATGGACAACCTTACGCTTCTGACGATCGGCTAGGTCGTGGCCGGTCTTCGGGCTTCGACGCGGCGTCGCGCGCTGCCATGGAGCAGGGCACGGCGGGGTGCTAAGGTCGCCTTCATGCTGACCATGCCCGCTCCTGACGAGTCCGTTCTGGCCCGCCGCGCCGAGATCGTGGCGGCCCTGCGTGCCATCGTGCCGGGTGAGGGCGTGATCGATGCCGAGGAGGAGAGGCGAGCTTACGAGTGCGACGGCCTCTCGGCCTATCGCCAGCTGCCCATGGTCGTGGTGCTGCCCTCGACGGTCGAGCAGGTCTCGGCCGTGCTGCGTTACTGCCATCGGCAGAAGATCAGGGTCGTGCCGCGCGGAGCCGGTACGGGGCTCTCCGGCGGCGCCCTGCCGCTTGCCGACGGCGTGCTGCTCGGAATGGGCAAGTTCAACCGTATCCTGGAGGTTGACTACGCCAACCGCTGCGTGGTCACACAGCCGGGCGTCACCAATCTCGGCATCACCAACGCGGTGAGCGCGGACGGATTCTATTACGCTCCCGACCCCTCGAGCCAGATCGCCTGCTCGATCGGCGGCAACATCGCCGAGAACTCGGGCGGCGTGCACTGCCTCAAATACGGGCTGACCACCAACAACGTGCTGGGCGTGCAGCTGGTCCTGATCGACGGCACAGTGATCAGGCTCGGCGGCAAGCATCTCGACGCCGGCGGCTACGACATGCTCGGCGTCATCACCGGCTCGGAAGGGCTGTTGGGCGTGGTCACCGAGGTAACGGTGCGCATTCTGCGCAAGCCGGCAACGGCACGCGCTCTGCTGCTGGGATTCCCTACGCTCGAGGCGGGCGGCGACTGCGTGGCCGCGATCATCGCCGCCGGCATCATTCCCGGCGGCATGGAGATGATGGACAAGCCGGCGATCCACGCCGCCGAGGCCTTCGTCCACGCCGACTACCCGCTCGACGTCGAGTCGCTGCTGATCGTCGAGCTCGACGGTCCTGCGATCGAGGTCGACGAACTGATCGCGGCGGTCAAGGAGATCGCCACGCAATGCGGCGCGGTTTACTCGCGGCTCAGCAATTCCGAGGAGGAGCGGGCCCGTTTCTGGGCCGGGCGCAAAGCGGCATTCCCGGCCGTCGGGCGTATCTCGCCCGACTATATGTGCATGGACGGCACGATCCCGCGCAAGCAGCTGCCCTTCGTGTTGGGCCGCATCGGCGAGCTGGCTACGAAGCACAAGCTCAGAGTGGCGAATGTGTTCCACGCCGGCGACGGCAATTTGCATCCGTTGATTCTCTTCGATGCCAACAAGCCGGAGGAACTGGCCGCCGCAGAGGCCTTCGGCGCCGACATCCTGCGGCTCTGCGTCGAGGTCGGCGGCGTACTGACCGGCGAGCACGGCGTGGGTATCGAGAAGCGTGACCTGATGGGGGCCATGTTTTCCGAGGACGACCTGGCACAGCAGCAGCGCCTCAAATGCGCTTTCGATCCGGACGGCCTGCTGAATCCCGGCAAGGTCTTCCCGGTCCTCCATCGCTGCGCCGAGCTTGGCCGCATGGTGGTGCGCGGCGGCGCCGTGCCGTTCCCGAACCTGCCGCGCTTCTGACCGCCGATGAGCGATACGCTCCGCCCGCGCTCGCTGGACGAGCTGCGCGACACGGTCGCGGCGGCGGCCGCCGATGCCGCCACGCTCGAGGTCATGGGCAGCGGCTCGAAGCGCGGCTTCGGAAGGCCGGTGCAGGCGGCGCGGGTTCTCGATCTCTCCGGCCTGACCGGCGTGCGCAGTTACGAGCCGGCGGAGCTGGTGCTTACGGCGGCTGCGGGAACGCCGCTTGCCGAGATCGAGGCGCTGCTGGCCGAGAAGGGCCAGATGCTTGGCTTCGAGCCGCCGCATCTGGGGGCGCTCTATGGGACCGCTGATGCCGGTACGCTCGGCGGCGCCATCGCCTCCAATCTCGCCGGGCCGCGCCGCATCAAGCTGGGTGCGGCGCGCGACCATTTCCTGGGCGCGGTTTCGGTCAGCGGCCGTGGCGAGATCTTCAAATCTGGCGGCAAGGTGGTGAAGAACGTCACCGGCTACGATCTCTGCAAGCTGCTCGCCGGCTCCTTCGGCACGCTGGCGGCTCTGGAAGAGGTGACGGTCAAAGTCCTGCCTGCGCCGGCCAAGCAGCGCACCGCGCTACTCTTCGGCCTGGAACCGGCCGAAGCGGTGAGCGTCATGGCCCAGGCGCTCAACAGCCCACACGAGGTTTCGGGGGCCGCCTATCTGCCACCTGCCGCAGCTGTCCGATCTAGCGTCGACTACATCCGGCGCGCCGGCACCTCGGTGGTGGCGTTGCGCCTCGAAGGCACGCCGCGCTCCTCGGAGACGCGCTGCAAGGCGCTGTGCGGCCAACTCAGCCATCTGGCGGCGGTCGAGGAACTGCACACCATGAACTCGACCAAGCTGTGGCGCGAGATCCGCGACGTGGCGCCGCTGCTGCCTGACGCGTCGAAGGCGATCTGGCGGGTTTCCGTGCCGCCGTCGGCGGGAGCGGCCGTCGTGGCAGCGGTGCCGGCTGGATTCATTCTCGATTGGGGCGGAGGGTTGATCTGGCTGGCGACCGATCCGGCCGGCGATGCCGGCGCCGCCGCGATCCGGGCCTCGATCCGCGCCGCGGGCGGCGGCCACGCCACGCTGGTGCGCGCCCCCCTGCCGCTGCGTGCGGCGATACCGGTGTTCGAGCCTCCTGAGGCGGCACTCGCCGCGCTCTCCGCGCGGGTCAAGGAGCAGTTCGACCCGCGCCGCATCCTCAATCCCGGCCGGATGTACGCCGGCAGCTGATATGCAAACCAATTTCACGCCCGAGCAGCTGGCCGATCCAGACACGAAAGTATCCGAGCAGGTGCTGCGCAAATGCGTGCATTGCGGCTTCTGCACCGCGACCTGTCCGACCTTCGTGCTGTTGGGCGACGAGCTCGACAGCCCGCGCGGCCGCATCTACCTGATCAAGGAGATGCTGGAGCAGGGTCGGCCGGCGACTTCGCGCGATGCGCTGCACATCGACCGCTGTCTCTCCTGCCTGTCCTGCATGACCACCTGTCCCTCGGGCGTGAACTACATGCACCTGGTCGACCACGGCCGCGCGCATGTCGAGCGCACCTATCGCCGGCCGCTCTTCGACCGGATCTTGCGCACGCTGCTGGCTCTCGTGCTGCCCTATCCCCAGCGCTTCCGCCTGGCGCTGATCGGCGGGCTGCTGGCCCGGCCTTTTGCGCGGCTGCTACCCAGGCGGCTGGCGGCGATGCTGCGCCTGGCCCCCGCCTCGCTGCCCAATCCCTCGCCAATGGATGCGCCGCAGGTTTTCCCTGCCCAGGGAGCGACCCGGCTGCGTGTCGCGCTGCTCACCGGCTGTGCCCAGCAGGTTCTCGATCCGGCGATCAACGAGGCGACGATCCGCCTGCTGTCCCGCCTTGGCTGTGAGGTCGCGGTGGCGTCCGGGGCTGGCTGCTGCGGGGCATTGCCCCATCATCTCGGCCGCACGGACGAGGCGCACGGCTTCGCCGCCCGCAACATTCGTGCCTGGGGCGCGCTATGGGGTGGCAAGGGCCCGGACCGCATCGTCATCAACGCCTCGGGCTGCGGCACTACGGTCAAGGATTACGGGCACCTGTTCCGCACGGACACGGCGCTGGCCGAGCCGGCCTTGCGGATCGCCGCGGCCACCCGTGATGTCAGCGAGTTGCTGACCGAGCTGGGCTTCACGGGAACCGCACCGAAGACACTGACCGTCGCCTATCATTCGGCCTGCTCGCTGCAGCACGGCCAGAAGATCACGGCCGAGCCGAAGGCATTGCTCGCCGCGGCCGGCTTCACGGTGCGCGACGTGCCGGAGGGCCATCTCTGCTGCGGCTCGGCGGGCACCTACAACCTGCTGCAGCCGGAGATCGCCACGCGCTTGCGCGACCGCAAGGTGGCGAACATCGTCCGGGTCAAACCCGATGTGATCGCCGCCGGCAACATCGGCTGTCTGACGCAGATCGCCTCGGGCACCGGCATTCCGGTAGCCCACACCGTGGAGCTTCTGGACTGGGCGAGCGGCGGCCCGACGCCGAGATCCTTAAGCGGTCAAGCCTGAGACCCTTCAGGCCCGGGCAAGGCCGTTTATCATCCCACGGTTGATCTGCACCGCGCGTTCCCAGACGAGGTTGCGCCAGTCATCCGCATCGGGATAGAGCGCGTGGCGGATCTCGGCCTTGATCGCACGGCCCTGCTCGCTGTCGAGTTCGCCGTGCTTGTGCAGCCAGTTGTCGGCGCGTAGCGAATTGAGCACGGCGGGCGGCTCCCAGGTGCCGTATTCCAGGGCGACGACATGAACCTGTGAACGCGGCAGCGCCTGAACCATCGCCGCCTGGTTCATGCCATTGATCGGCTGGGCCGCTGAGGTGCCGAGATCGGTGGATTTGACCTCGTTGCCCAGCCAGTCCTGCATGCGGCGGAAGAGGCCGGTGTCCGCAGGCAGGCCGTAGATCAGCTCCCCGTGGCCATAGGGGCCGAGCCCGGTGTGATAGTCGATCACCCCGACATGGGGGATGTTCGACAGATAGCGGCGCAAGACCGCCAGCAGCGTTCGGTTCGACCAGGTGGCAGCGTAACCGCCGAAGAATATGCCGTGCGGATCGACGAACTGGCCGCTGAAGATTGCGGCCTTGTAAGCGGCCTCGCCCTGCTGTGCCCGATAGGCGTCGAGGGCGCGAGTCGTGCCGGCGATAGTGGTTGGGTTCCAGGCCGGCGGCGTCACAACCTCGGCGAGGCTGGCATAGCCGGCGTTCACCGGGTGCGGCCGTGCGTGGTCGATGAAGTTGCGGTTGAGGTCGACATTGTCCTCGGTTACGCGCCGCGTCCAGGCGTAGCCATGCGGATTGATGGCATGGATGGCGAGGACGGCCACGCCCTTCGGCAGATCGCGATGTAGGCCTTCCTCGAGCCAGGCAACCTGGCAGCCGGTGCCGCAATAGCCCTCGACGCCATGGGTCGCGGAGATGGTAACCAGGGCCGCGCGAGCGTCGCGGGGGCCAGTCCAAGCCACGTCGGTGAACAGCTTCTCGCCATGCGGTCCGCGCAGCGGGTGCTGGATGGCTTCCGTGAGGGCACCGGCCGAGGCAGCAGCGGCCAGGAACTTGGCCCGGGCCTCGCGGTAGTCGGCCGGGAAATGGCGGGAAACGCTCATGGGAGTGTTCTGCCCGGCGCAGGCAGCACTGTCCAGCCGCTTCACACCCCGGGTCGGGCGACGCATACTTGGGGCCATGCTTCGCCGACTCGCCTGGTTGGTCATCGCCGCAATCGCCGTCCTGCCGCTGGCCGCTCATGCCGACCAGAAGGACGGGAGCCTCGATGAGTTGTTCGCCAAGCTGCGCAG
>VGEI01000056.1 GCA_016869415.1 Alphaproteobacteria bacterium | reverse complement strand
GCCCGGCGGCACGGCCAAAGGTGACACTTCCCGCCCAGTAGACGAGCGGGGGTACGGCGATGCCGGCCAGCAGCACGGGAAGCCGCAGCGCCCAAAGATCATCTCCGAAGAGCCGGGCCGATACATGTATCAGGGCCGTATTCAGCGGGTGATTCGTGGCTTCGTAAACGGTTGAAAGCGCGCGGTGGAGCGGCTGACTGGCAAAGTAGAGGTAGGTTGAGGCTTCGTCGTAGCGCAGAGGCTGGTGCAGGAAAGCCAGCCGTATCGCTGCTCCCGAGCAGATGATCAACACGGCGCCGATGGTTAGTGCCGAAGGTTTGGCCTCGAAGACGTGACCCGCCGAACGCTTCAGGTCGGTCGCGAAGTCACGGAACTCGACGGTGAAGAACTCGGCGCTGCGACACAGACGGCCATAGACGATGAGGCTGCAGCAGCCAGCCAGGCCAAACAGGAGCGCGGGCACCCCGGCCCGGCTTGCGAGCGACGTGTGCAGCGATTGCGAAAAAAACGCAGCCTCCCCATCCGGAGCGAGGTAGTCGTACGCGGCCCGAAGAACGTCGAAGGGCAGCGCCGCGTGTGCGGCTAGGACTGCGCTGGCGATGAACGTCAACGCGAGGGCGAGAGCGACGAGGTAGCGAGTTGAGGCTGAAGGGGTAGGCGGTATGGTGCGGTCCATCTCGGAGCCGTTCAGAGCGGCGAGTGGTGCAGATTACCACACGGGCTGAAGGGTTCGGCCGAACAGATCGATCGTCAGGTGGCTTCGGCCCTATTGCTTCTTGTCGAACCTTTTGGCACAGCTCACCAGCCAGGCGCGGATCGTCGCCTCGGTCGCACTGTCGACGGCACGCAACATCTCGCGCTCGACCTCGCCGGCCCGCTGCTGAGCCTGCGCCGCGATGCGGCGACCCTTGGGAGTGAGCTTCAGCCAGATAATGCGGCCGTGGGTGCGGGCCTTCTCGCGCGTCACCCAGCCGGCTTTCCCCATGTTCTGAACGACACCGCCAGCCGACTGTGCGGTCATCATGGCGATTTTCGCCAGGTCGGCCGACGAGAGTGTGCCCTCATGCATCAGCACCGAAAGCAGCGAGAGCTGTGCCGGCGTCACGCCCAGTGGGTCGATAGCGCGCTCGATGGCGCCACGCACCGCGGTCTGCGCCTGGCGCAGCAGGAAGCCGATATGGCCATCGGGCCCGCGGTATCCTTCGCCCGGCTCGGTGAGCACGCGGTGGCTGCGTTCCTGCTCGGCGAGGGCAGTGGTCATGGCCGGCTCCTTGAGAAGATATAAGGAACCTGATATCTTTGCCATGAAGCTCGGATCGGCCGCAAGGCCGGGCTTGGGAGGCCCTCATGATCAGCGCCGAAACCAACGAACGCATGACCCGCGTGAACCCCGGCACGCCGGGCGGCAGGCTCTTGCGGATGTACTGGCAGCCGGCCGCCCTGGTCGACGAGCTGACCGGTCCGCATCCGGTCAAGAAGGTACGGCTGCTCGGGGAGGATCTGGTCCTGTTCAAGGACGAGAGCGGGCGCTACGGCCTGCTCGACCGGCATTGCGCCCATCGCGGCGCTGATCTGACCTACGGCCGCCGGGAAAATGGCGGCCTGCGTTGCCCGTTCCATGGGTGGCTCTTCGACGCCGAAGGCAAGTGCCTGGAGACGCCGGCCGAGTCCGCCTCCAGCAAGCTCTGCCAGAACGTGCGGCAGAAGGCCTATCCGGTGGTCGAGCGCAGCGGCATCCTTTGGACCTACATGGGCGGCGGTGAAGCG
This sequence comes from Alphaproteobacteria bacterium, assembly GCA_016869415.1. GTDB lineage: Bacteria > Pseudomonadota > Alphaproteobacteria > CACIAM-22H2 > CACIAM-22H2 > VGEI01. The sequence continues at coordinate 11,370 of VGEI01000056.1, read as the reverse complement.
CCGGCCCTGCCGGATTTCGACTGCTTCGTGGCGCCCGACGCCTACACCTTCGCCTTCAAGGGATTCGTCGACTGCAACTGGCTGCAGATCCTCGAGGTCGGCATCGACCCGGCGCACACCTCGTTCCTGCACCGCTTCTTCCAGGACGCCGACCCCGGAGCCAACTACGGCAAGCCGTTCCGCGCCAACTCGGCCGATTCCGACATGCCGATCACCAAGGTGATGCGCGAGTACGACAAGCCGACCATCGATCTTCTGGGCACCGACTACGGCATGCGCCTGTGCACACGCCGCCGCATCAGCGACGTGCACACCCATATCCGGGTCACGCATCTCGCCTTCCCGCAGGCCTTCGTCATCCCGCTCAGCCGCGAGATGACGATCAGCCAGTGGCATGTGCCGGTCGACGACACCACGAGCTACTGGTACGCCATCTTCACGAGCTTCGGGGCGCCGGTGGACAAGAAGGAGATGCGCGACTTCCGGCTCAAGCTCTACGAGCTGCCCGACTACATGCCGCGCACCAACCGGGCCAACAATTACGGCTTCGATCCGGCCGAGCATGCGCAGACCTATCTTGGCATGGGCGAGGACGTGAACGTGCACGACCAGTGGGCCGTGGAATCGCAAGGCAAGATCCACGACCGCACGCGCGAGCATCTCGGCACCAGCGACAAGGCCATCATCGCCTATCGCAAGCTGCTGCTCTCCGCCATCGACCAGGCGGAGAAGGGCGAGCGGCCGATGATGGTGCTCGACCGCGAGGCGGCGCAGCGCCTCAAGGGGCCGATGACCGTCGACGGCATCGGCCCGACGGCGGACTGGGAATCGTATTGGCGTGAGACCTATGCCAAGGTAGCGGCCGCGTCGACCTGGGCGAAAGGCTCCCGGGCGGCTTAAGAATACCGGGCAGGGGGAATGAGTTTCGTCGACGAGCACGGCTGCTGGAACGACGGCCAGCGCAAGGCCGCCATCGAGGTCGAGAGCCTCGTGCGCAAGACGCCGCTGGAGGTGATCCGCCTTTCGGTACCGGACCAGCATGGCGTGCTGCGCGGCAAGACGGTAATCGCCAGCGAGCTCGCCGGTGCGCTGCAGAACGGCATCACCTTCGTCTCCTCGCTGCTGCTCAAGGATACCTCTCACCGCAGCGTGGTTCCCGTCTTCACCGCGGGCGCGGGGCTGGGCTTGCGCGAGTTCGAGGGTGCCGCCGATATCCTGATGATTCCGGACCCGCTGACCTTCAAGCGGCTGCCGTGGGCGCCGCATACCGGCTGGATGCTCTGCGATCTCTATTTCGCCGACGGCAGGCCCGTACCCTTCGCTACGCGCCAGCTCTGCCGCTCGGCGCTCAACCGGTTGAACGGCCAGGGCTACGACTACGTCGCCGGGCTCGAGGTCGAGTTCCATATCTACATGCTGGAGAATCCGCGCCTTGCTCCCGGCGATGCCGGCCAGCCGGGGCCAGCCCCCGAAATCAGCCTGCTGAACCAGGGCTACCAGCTGCTGACCGAGCAGCACTACGACCGCTTCGATGCGATCTACGAGATCCTGCGCCGCGACCTGCAGGCCCTCGGCCTGCCGCTGCGCTCCATGGAGGTCGAGATCGGGCCGAGTCAGGCCGAGTTCACCCTGCGCCCCGGCCTCAATCTCGATTCCGCCGATGCCATGATCCTGCTGCGCAGTGCCGTGAAGCAGATCTGCCGCCGCCACGGCTACCACGCCACCTTCATGTGCCGGCCAAAGCTGCCGAACGCCTGCTCCAGCGGCTGGCACCTGCATCAGTCGCTACGCCGCCGCGACGGCGGCAACAATGTGTTCGTGCCGGAGGGTGGCGAGATGCCGCTCTCGCCCACCGGCATGCATTATCTCGGCGGCTTGCTGGCCAATGGCGCGGCCAGTGCCGCCTTTGCTACGCCGACCATCAACGGCTATCGACGCTACCGGCCTTACGCTCTCGCACCGGACCGCGTGATCTGGGGCCGCGACAACCGCGGCGCCATGATCCGGGTTCTCGGCGCACCCGGCGACGCGGCCAGCCGCATCGAGAACCGTATCGGTGAGCCGGCTGCCAACCCCTATCTCTACCTGGGCTCGCAGATCCTGGCCGGTCTCGACGGCATGGCGCGCCAGCTCGATCCCGGCCCCTCGGCCGACACGCCCTACGAGGCCAAGGCCGAGCTTCTGCCGCGCAGCCTGGGGGAGGCGCTCGCGGCCCTGCGCGACAACGCCTGTTTCCGCGAGGGCTTCGGCCAGGCCTTCGTCGACTATTTCATCCGCATCAAGGAAGCAGAGATCGCCCGCTTCAACCTCGAGGTCAGCGAGTGGGAGCAGCGCGAGTATTTCGACCTGTTCTAGACCCCAATTTTGTTCTGAGAACGCATGAAGCCGCTCGAACGCGCCCTCAACGACCTGGTCATCGCCAACCGCATCCTCGCGCATGAGGACGTGGTCGACGCTTACGGCCATGTCAGCATCCGCCATCCCGACGATCCCTCGCGCTACTTCCTGGCCCGCTCGCTCAGCCCGGAATCAGTGACGCGCAAGGACATCATGGAGTTCGATCTCGAAGGCCGCGTGGTCGGCAGGGACGAGCGTCAGCCCTACCTCGAGCGTTTCATCCACGGCGGCATCTACGAGGCGCGGCCGGAAGTCCAGGCGGTGGTGCACGCCCATGCCGAGGCGGTGCTGCCTTTCACCATTGCCGACGGCACGCCCCTCACCCCCGTGATCCATTCCGGCAGCTTCATGGGCATGAAAGTCCCGGTCTGGGACATCAGTGAACGCTTCGGCGACACCAACCTGCTGGTGACCAACGTCGAGCAGGGGCGGGACCTGGCGAAGTCGCTGGGGGCGAGCAATGTCGCCCTGATGCGCGGGCATGGCTTCGCCGCCACCGCGCTGTCGCTGATCGAGGTCGTGCGCATGTCGGTCTTCGTGCCGCGCAACGCCCGCGCCCTGCTTGGCGCCAGGACGCTGGGCGGAACCATCAAGCCGCTCTCCGCGGGCGAGATCGCGGCGCGCAACGCCGGCTACAAACCCTATTCGCCGGAGACCTGGCGGGCCTGGGAGTACTGGGCGCGCCGCGCCGGCTGCGCCGCGATGGTAACGCGTCCCGAGACGAAGCCGGCCCGGCAGGCGAAGAAGAAGATCTAGGCATGGCCCTGCCGTTTCTCGCCGGCGTGCGGGTGGTGGATGTCTCGCAGTACATTCCCGGCCCCTACGCCAGCCTGATGCTGGCCGACATGGGAGCTGAGGTGGTGAAGGTCGAGCCGCCTTCGGGTGACCCCATGCGCGGTCTGGGGCCGCGCGACCGCGACGGCATCTCGCCTTTCTGGAAGCTGATGAACGGCGGCAAGTCGGTGGTCACGCTCGACCTCAAGGTCGCGGCGCAGAACGAGGCCTTTGCCGCCCTGTTGGCCGGAGCCGATGTGCTGGTCGAATCCTACCGCCCCGGCGTGATGGACAGGCTGGGCTTCGGGCGCGAACGGCTCGCCACGCTCAATCCGCGCCTGGTGCACGCGGCCTTGTCCGGCTACGGCCAGACCGGTCCGTGGCGGCTGCGCACCGGACACGATCTCAACTACATGGCGCTGGGCGGCGGCCTCGCAACCTCGGGCGCGCTCGGCTGGGATGGCGAGCTCCGGCCGGCGAACATGGCGCCACCGGTCGCCGATTTCGCCAGCGGGCTGCAGACGGCGATGACCATCTGCGGCGCCCTTGTCGGACGCGGCCGCACCGGCAAGGGCGTCTATCTCGATCTGAGCCTGACCGAGACGGTGCTCGCCTGGCAGAGCCTGAACCTGACTGCGGCGCTACGGCCGGGATTCGCGCCAGCGCTGGCGGCCAACCTGCTCAACGGCGGTGCAGCCTGCTACCAGATCTACCGCTGCGCCGATGGCCGCTTTGTCACCCTCGCGGCGATTGAGGAGAAATTCTGGGCAAATTTCTGCGCGGCGGTCGGTCGCGGCGCATGGACCGGCCGGCAGTGGGAGACGATGCCGCAGACCGCGCTGGTGGCGGAGCTTGCTGCTCTTTTCGCCACCCGGCCGGCTGCCGCCTGGGAGGAAAAACTCGGACCGGTCGATTGCTGCTTCGGTCTGGTTGTCGATCCGGCCGGCGTGCCCGCCCAGCCTCAGATCATCTCTCGCGGTATGATTGCGCGCCACGAGGCTGCCGATCCGACGCTCGAGGTGCTGTTTCCCGCCCATGTCGACGGTGCTGCGCCTATGCGCCGGCCCGCTCCCGTCTTCACCGATGTCGAGGCGGTGCTGAGACTCTGGCAGGCCGCTTCCTAGTTCTCGGTTTTCTTGAACGGGGAATAGCCGCCGAGTGCCGCCATCTCATGGGCGATCATCTCGCCCTCGCGGCGCAGGAAATCCGCCACCGCCTTGCGGAAGCCGCGGTCGCGGATCCAGTGGGCGCTCCAGGTTGGCGCCGGCAGATACCCGCGCGGCAGCTTGTGGTCGCCTTGCGCGCCCGCCTCGACCCGCGCGAGGCCACGGCCGATGGCGAACTCGATCGCCTGGTAGTAGCAGGCTTCGAAATGGAGGAACGGGTAGTCCCCACGCCCGCCCCAGTTGCGGCCGTAGAGCGCGTCGTCGCCGATCAGGTTGAGAGCCCCGCCGACATAGCGCTCGCCCTGGCGGGCGAGGACGAGGGCCACGCGCTCGGGCATGACCTGGCCGAGCGCGTGGAAGAAATCCCGTGTCAGGTAGGGACTGCCCCATTTGCGGTCGCTGGTCGCGATATAGAGCTCGAAGAACGTGTCCCAGTGCGCCGGCGTCAGTGCCGGGCCGCTGAGCATCTCGAGGCTGAGACCCTGGGCGGCGACTTCGCGCCGCTCGCGCTTGATCGTCTTGCGCTTCGAGTGATTCAGCCGGGCCAGGAAGTCATCGAAACTCCGGTAACCCTCATTGCGCCAGTGATACTGGAAGCCGCGGCGGATGAGCCAGCCGGCCTCGGCGAAGGCGGCGGCCTCCTCCTCGCTGCAGAAGGTCGCGTGCGCCGACGACAAGCCGGCGCGCTCGACCAGGGTGCGCAGTGCCTCGATCAGTGCTGCCCGCGCGGCGGCGGCACCGGGGCCGGGGCGGCAGAGCAGCCGCTGCCCGGGAACAGGCGTGAACGGCACGGCCACCTGCAGCTTGGGATAATAGCGGCCACCGGCCCGGCCGTAGGCGTCGGCCCAGCCGTGGTCGAAAACGTATTCGCCGTAGGAATGGCTCTTGAGATAGTTCGGCGCCACGCCGACCATGCGGCCCGACGCATCCTCGGCAACGAGGTGATGAGGCGCCCAGCCTGCCTTCGCCGTGGCTGAGCCGCTGGCTTCGAGGGCGGCGAGGAAGGCATGGCTGGTGAAGGGGTTGCCAGTGCCGGCACAGGCATCCCACTCAGCCGCCGGGATGTCGGCGATGTGTTCGATGATGCGGACGGTAGTGGCGTCGCCGCCGTCGGCCATGGTCGGGTCAGGCGTTGCCCGTCCTGGCGAGGCCGCTGGCCAGAAGCTTCCGGTGGAGGTCGGCAAAGCGCTGGGTCTGCGTCTGCTTGTCCGGCGCGCCGGCGAGGAAGCTCGTGGCAAAGTCATTGTCGCTCATGTAGCGGCGGATCTGCTGGTGCACGGAGCGCAAATTGGCCCCGGTCATGAACGTGCCGTCGGCGCAGAGATCGAGCAGCGCCATGACGCGCGCGGCAGCTGTCTCGTTGTCCTTCTCGACCGCCTGGAAGAGCAGCGGCAGCAGGGTGGTCTGGGCCTGCTCCAGCGGCTCGACATACTTGATGATGTGCTGCTCGGCCATGCCTGACCCGATAAAGGCGCCGTGCAGCGTGGTCACCCGCTTGATGGTCTCGGGCAACGGGCCTACCTCGGGCGTGAACTGCTGGGCGACGCGCTCGAACTCGAAGATGTTGTAGATATACTGCCGTACCTGCTGGCGCCCGGGGCTGGTGCCGAGGCGGCGGTGGATGTCGAGGGCCTTGATCAGGCGGTCTTCTGCCCTGGTCAGCGAGCGCATCACCATCGACAGCGTGTCGACGCTGAGGATCTTCGGCAGCCGCTCGCTGAACAGGGCGATGGTGTTCTCGCCGCCGGCCGAATCGCCGGCCTGCGTCAACCTCTCCAGCAGCCGCAGGTGGGCCTGAAGGTCGGCCGCGGGGCTCTTGCCGCCCAAGGGGTTCTTCGACTGCAGGCCGCGGCGCAGCTGCCGCAGCAGCGCCGCGCGTGTCTCTGTCAGGGGATGGCTGGTGAGCAGGCGGTGCAGGGTGCGGCCGCCTTCGGCGAACTCGCTCTTCGGCTCGTTGGGCGCGCCAAGCAGATCGACGATGGCCTCGAGGTGCTTGCCCAGCGTTTCGCTCTCGCCGATCAGCTCGCGCAGCGCCACCTTGCTGTCGACGATGTCGGCAATCAGGCTATCGACGATGGCGTGGACCTCGGGCCCGCCAGCCGAATCGGCAAGCAGCAGCAGCTTGTCGAATTTCTCGCTCCAGGTCTTCGTGCCGGCCAGATAGGCGGCGATCGCCGCGTTGACGGTGAAGTCGGGGATTTCGCCGGTATCGGATTTCTCGGCTTTTCGCTCCGCCGCGATGAGTTCGTGGAAGGTATCGGGGCTGATGGTCGCGGGCGGCTTCGCCTTGAGCCGCGCCGCGGTGTCGCGCACGGCCCCGTCGACGCAGTTGTAGAGCTCGCGCAGGCGCTGCTGGACGTTCTGGTTCGCCGTCTGGGCCTGGGCCAAGGCGGCTTTCTGTGCCGCCGCCTGGTAGGCCGTGCCCATGTCCATGTATTGGCGCTGCAGCGAGGGCGAATGCAGCAACTCGGTCGGCGTCACTTTGGCGTGGTCGAGGAACTCTCTAGCCAGCCGGGCGATGGCGCGCTTGGAGCGTGGCGTGTAGAGATCCGCCGGCTCGCGGCAGATTGTCGCTCCGGAGCGCGGCGCGGAGGCCGCTTCGCCTGCGTCTTCTTGTGCCATCGGACTACGGTTGCGGCCCCTGAAAGAGGAGTCAGTGCTTTACTGTGCGCCGCCAGACAACCTAAGGCATCACAAATATGGCGAGGCCGGTCAATATTTCAAAACCGTCGAAAAACCCCTTCAAATCTGCGGGGTTGCCGTCAAGCGCGGGTCAGTCGACTTCGGCGACGGCCTCGACCTCGACAGCCACGCCACGTGGCAGCGAGGCTACGCCCACGGCGGCGCGGGCATGCTTGCCGGCGTCGCCGAAAATCTGGACCAGGGTGTCGGAAGCGCCGTTGACTACCTGGGGATGGTCGGTGAAGTCGGGGACGGTGGCGACGAAACCGCCGACCCGTACGATCCGGCGCACGCGGTCGAGATTGCCGTCGAGGGCGTTGCGCAGCTGGGCCACGATGTTGAGTGCGCAGAGCCGCGCCGCCTTCTGGCCATCGTCCGTCTGAAACTCGCGGCCGAGCTTGCCGAGGAATTGCGGCTTGCCGCCTTCCATGGGCAGCTGCCCGGCGACAAAGACCAGATTGCCCGAACGGGCCCAGGGGACGTAGTTCGCGGCGGGGGCCGGAGCGTCGGGCAGCGTGATACCGAGTTCTTTGAGGCGCGCATCGATCTTGCCGGCCATGCTTGTTTCGTCCCGCGAGAGAGGTTGAGAGCGTGGAAGCATACCCGCCCACCGGCCGTGCCACAATCTCGCCGCGATGCTCGGCGACAAGGTTGTTCCAACCTGTCACGGTTCCGTCATGCGCAGGCCGAGTCTCATTGTGGTGTTGGCGGCGTTACTCGTCTCGGCGGCGGCGGAGGCAGCGGGTCCGCTCGACCTGGTCGTCGAGTACAGCGCCGACGCGGTGATCGGCACCGGCGAACAGGCTCGACCTGGCAAGCTCTGGCGCACACCCATGGCGTTGCGTCTGGAGACCCAGGAGAACGGCCGCCCGCAGACCGTGATCGTGCGGGTCGACCGCAACCTCGCCCTCCTGCTGGTGCCGGAGATGCGACTGGCGATCGAGACTGACCTCAGCGGCCTGTCGCTGACCCAGGCGCTGCTGGGCTCGAGCGATCGCCTCAAATCGACCTCGCTGGGGCCCGATACGGTCGAAGGCACGCGCACGACGCGCTGGCGGGTCGAGACCTCCGACCCCAAGGCCGGCTGGTTCCGCGGCTTCGTCTGGAGTACGGACCGCGGTGTGGTGATGAAAATCGAGGGCGAGGGCGAGCATCGCAACAAGCGGGGCTACGTCCATCTGCTGTTCCGCAACGTCAAGATCGCGCCGCAGGACGGCGGGTTGTTCGAGCCGCCAGGGGACTATCGCCGCCTGCCGGTGAGCGACACGATGCTCGACTCCCTGCTCCGCGGGATCGAGCAGCTCGATCGGATGCGCGGCGGCGCGCCGCGCCAGTAGCGGTCGCCGAAACGAGGTTTCCCGCGGGAAATCCCATTCTGCGGTCGAAGAGTGCCAGTCGCCTTCGCCATATGCCGGCCGCATGCTAGCGTCCATGTCATCCCAACCGCAGGAAGGCTGCCCATGCGTCTCTATTTCTTTCCCGGAGCCTGCTCCATGTCGCCGCACATTGCGCTACGTGAGGCCGGCCTCCCCTTTGAGCTCGAGCGGGTCGATCCCAAAACGAAGAAGACCGCTGCCGGCGTCGACTTCTTCACCGTCAATGCCAAAGGCATGGTGCCGGTGCTCGAGCTCGATGGCGGCGAGCGGCTGACCGAGGGCCCGGCCATCGTCCAGTACATCGCCGACCAGAAACCCGGTTCTGGACTGGCGCCGGCGAACGGCACGTTGGCCCGCGCCCGGCTGCAGGAGTGGCTCAACTACATCACCGCGGAGCTGCACAAGACTTTCACGCCGATGTTCAAGCCGGACACACCCGACGCCTATAAGGCGATCGCCCGCGCCAATCTCGAGGCGCGCTTCAAGTATGTCGACGGCCAGCTTGCCGGGAAGCAGTACCTGCTGGGCGACACCTTCACCGCTGCCGACGCCTACCTGTTCACGGTGGTCAACTGGTCCCGTCTGCACAAGATCGACCTGGCTACCTGGCCGAACCTCGCTGCCTACATGGAGCGAGTGCGCGCCCGGCCGAAGGTGCAGGAGGCGATGAAGGCCGAAGGCCTGATCAAGGCCTAGATCGTCAGGCAATGCTGGCGTCGCGCAGGTAACGCATCACGCCGGGATGGATCAACTCCGGCCGGGGTGCCGCCGCCGCCGTGTTGGCTGCCGTGGTTTCGCGCGCCTGCGCCAGCCTCTCGCCCAGCGCCCTCTCGCCACGATGCAGCGCGCGAGCCAGGCGGGAGCCGAGATCGTCGGGCAGGTTCGGCCGGGCAAGGATGAAACTCCAGGAGCCGAGCGAGGCAATCGGCTCGCGCTGGCCGGGATAGCTGTCCGCTGCCACGGTCAGCGGCTTGAGGAAGGCGTGCTTGGCGCGGATGCGCGAGGCTTCCGCCACCGAGGGCGCGATGAAACGGGCGCCGGCCGGGCCTACGGCCACGGCCTTGAAGCCGGGCCAGCCGATGCCGCCACCCCACAGCGCCGCCACACGCCCGTCTATGACCATGGCGGGACCGTCGCCGGCGCGGTCCAGGTAGACCGCCTGGAAGTCCCTGTCGGGATCGAGGCCGAGCCCGTCGAGCACGTAGCGCGCCAGGATGACCAGGCCGGAGCCCTTGGCACCGAAGGCCACGGGTTTTCCGCGTAGATCCTGGATCGTGCGATGCGGGCTGTCGGCGCGAACCACGAACATGCCCGGCGTGGAGTACATGGCGGCGACGATCTTGAGATGGGCCGGCGGCCGGCCGATGCCCGACAGTGCCTCGTAGGCCACTTCGCCCTGGACCAGGGCGATATCCAGCTGCCCGGCTTCGAGCAGGGGCACGTTCTCCGTGCTGCCCTTGGTGTTATGCGGCACGACGCCAAGCGTCGCATCGGTGGCGTTGATGACTTCGGCAACCACGCCGCCGTAAAGCGGGAACCCACCGCCGGGTGTCGCCGTGCCGAGGCTCACGGAGGTCTTCGGTTGGGCCGCGGTGGCGCCACTCATGAAAAATCCTTCCCGCGCTACCAAGGCAACACGTTCTATCCTGCGCTCTGCACTTGCATGCAAGGCGGAGGTCTTAGCCCGACGCAGGCAGGCCGTCCAGCGATCGACGCAGCCAACGAGAGGCGCGGTTTCTCGCTAGCGGCGGCCTCAGGCCGGCCGGCTGATCCGGTCGATCTCCGCCAGTTCCTCCGGCGTCATCTTCCAGCCCACGGCCTTGATATTGGCCTCGATCTGCTCGGGCTTCGTGGCACCGGCAATGACGCTGCTGACGACCGGCTGTGAGGCCAGCCAGCTGAAGGCCAGCTCCAGCATCGTGTGGCCGCGTGCCGTGGCGAAAGCGGTGAGCGCCTCGACGATTCCCCAGTTCCGCTCGGTCGCGTAGCGGTCCTGGAAGCGCGGGGTCGTCTGCAGCCGGGAACCTTCCGGCGGGGGTGCGCCGCGCTTGTACTTGCCACTAAGGAAGCCACTGGCAAGCGGGAAGAAGGGCAGCAGGCCCAGATTGTAGGCCTTCATCGCCGGCACGAGCTCGCGTTCGATATCGCGCACCACCAGGCTGTACTCGTCCTGGCACGAGACGAAGCTGTTGAGGTTGCAGCCCTTGGACGTCCACTTCGCCTCGACGACCTGCCAGGACGGCAGGTTGGAGCAGCCGATGTAACGCACCTTGCCTTGGCGGACGAGGTCGTCGAGGGCGCGGAGGGTCTCCTCGATCGGCGTCTCAGGATCGGGCCGATGAAGCTGGTAGAGATCGATCCAGTCGGTACGCAGGCGGCGCAGGCTCGCTTCGACCGCGCTCATGATGTAGCGCCGCGAGGCACCCTTGAGCGTCTCGGCCTTGTCCATCGGCAGAGCGAACTTGGTCGCCAGCACGATGTCCTTGCGGCGCTCGCCGAGTACTTGGCCCATGAAGTCCTCGGAGCCGCCCTGGTTGCCGTAGGCATCGGCCGTATCGAACAGCGTGATACCGGCGTCGAGCGCCTTGTGGATGACGCGCCGGGTGGCTTCGAGATCGATCCGGCCGGCGAAGTTGTTGCAGCCGAGCCCGACCAGAGAAACACGAAGGCCCGACCGGCCGAGATTACGATGCTCCACGAGATTCTCCCCCTGTGACCGCCGGCGGAAGGGCCAGGCGCGGCGGGCCCATAGCTAGCCGCCCTTTCCGGGTCTATCAAGCAGGATGATCGCGGATTAGGGGTCGTTGGCCGGCGTACCGGGCGGCAGCTTGTCGAGGCGCACGAAGGACGAGCCGGCAGCGCCGTTACCGATCCGCGTCAGAATGAACTCGACGCGGGAGCCGTTGTCCTCGGTGGCGAAGGCTACGGTGATGTCGCGCTCGTCGAGCCACACGACCTCCGGCTTGTCGCTGACG
>VGEI01000055.1 GCA_016869415.1 Alphaproteobacteria bacterium | reverse complement strand
GAGGCTACGCGACCGGGTGGTGGCCGCACTGGACAGCACGATCCTGCCAGGTCTCGCGTGTAGCATTCGTGCCGACTTCTGGATGACCCCGGAGGATTTTGCGCAGCGTTACCTGTCGCCGCAGGGAGCCGGCTTCTCAATTGCGCCACATTTCCGGCAGTCCGCGTGGTTCCGGTTTCACAACCGTGGCGAGGGGCCGCGTAACCTATATCTTTCCGGCGCCGGAAGCCATCCAGGTGCTGGGTTACCGGGCGTGCTCTGCTCTGCGAAAGTGGTGGAGCGGCTTCTGCCGATGGCACCGTCCGCGCCGACGACAAAGGTGCAGAACATCGCCCTGATCGGAGCGGCATAGTGAGCAACGCACGTGCCGTGCTGCATCGGCACGGACGGACGTTTGCATTCGCTAGCCATCTGCTCTCGCCCCAGCATGCAAAGCGTGCCGAAACGCTCTATGCGTTCTGCCGTTACATAGACGACTTGGCGGATAAAGCTGATGATATCCGAAAAGCGCAGAACGCGCTGGATATTGTGCGTCGCGCACTGCTGTCTGACCGTACGGAAGACTCCATAACTCAAGCTTTTCTCGAACTGCGTACGACCACGACGTTGCCAACCAGCGCGGCACTCGTATTGATAGATGGCGTCGCGAGTGATCTCGGCGTTGTCCGTATTGCCAGCGAACACGATCTGGTGCGCTACGCTTTCTCCGTTGCCGGGACCGTCGGCGTGATGATGTGTGCCGTGCTGGATGTCAACGATGCCCGTGCGATCCCGTTCGCGTCAGACCTGGGCATCGCTATGCAACTCACCAACATTGCGCGCGACGTCGGCGCGGATGCGCGTCTCGGGCGCCGTTACCTACCCGCGAGCTGGGTGGGCGAGTTGGAGCCTGCCGCCATTATCGCGCCGGACGTCGCCTTGCAGTCGGTCCTGCGCGACGGCACCCGGCGGACCCTGACGCTTGCCGAACACTACTACCGCAGCGGCGAGGCCGGGCTGGGCTTTCTGCCTTGGCGCGCGCGGCTGGCAATCCTGGCGGCCGCGCGGATGTACCGCGCAATCGGAAAACGCGTAGCCAGCGCAGACTACCGCAGCTGGAACCGTCGTGCCGAGCTCGGCACCGCCGGAAAATGCGTTGAGGCCGCGCGCGCTGCAGGAGTCTTCCTGTTTGATCCGCGTGTCCATCGTAAGGACGCGCAGCACGATACCAGGCTGCACGATGCCTTGTGCGGAGGTGATTCTGCCGCATGAGTATGGATGCCGACCTGCTGATCCTTGGCGGCGGATTGGCGGGCCTTTCCATCGCAGCGCGCCTGGCGCGCCGCGGGGTTGGCGGCCGTGTGATCGTTATTGAACAGCGGGCACGCTACGAGGATGACCGCAGCTGGGCATTCTGGACTCCGGTCGGCAGCCGCTGGGCATGCAGTGCCGAAGCGACGTGGCGGCAGTGGCGATTCGGCGTGCGCGCCGGCGGCACCGTTGTAGCAGCGGCGCCTCAGTGGCGGTACGTATTCATCCGAAGCCTCACGATGTATGATGCGGCGCAGTCTGCCATCGCGGCGAACCCGCGAGTGACGCTTGTATTGGGCGTGCAGGCCGGCGCGGTGCAACGCCAAGCAGGTGGGCTGATGGTGGAGACAAGCGCAGGGCTCCTGCAGGCGCGCCACGTGATCGACGCCCGCCCGCCTGATCCCCAGCGGCTCGCGGGATCGCAGCTGCTGCAAAGCTTCTACGGCCGCGAGATCACGATCGCCAAACCAACCGACGCTTCCATCGCCGACGTAATGTATGACATGCGCTGTGACTCGCAAGGGTTCGTCTTCGCATACGTGCTGCCGCTATCGCCACGGAATGCGTTGGTGGAAGTCACGCGCTTCGCGGCCAAGTTCCACGGCAGGCCAGCCTTGGCCAGGGAGCTCGACACCCTTCTGGCTAACCGAGGCTGGTCCGATGCGTCGGTAGTGCGCGAGGAGCATGCCGTGCTCCCGATGGGGCTGCCGCGGCTATCCCGGCACGAGGCCATACCCGGGATGGTTCGGGCCGGCACCGCGGCCGGCGCCCTCCGCGCTGCATCGGGTTACGGGTTCCTCCGCATCCAGTCTTGGGCGGAGCACTGTGTCAATGCCATCGCGCGCGAGCAGCCACCGCTCGGCCATCCGCCGGAGCCCCGTCTTCGCCGCTGGATGGACGAGGTCTTCCTGCGCACCCTGGCCACCCATCCGGAGTTGATGCCGGAGTTCTTTGTTCGGCTTGCGGCCCGCGTACCGCCGGCGGCGCTGGCGCGTTTCCTGTCTGACGCCGCCCATCCCGGCGATGTTCTGCGGGTCATCGCGGCCCTGCCACCTGGCCCGTTCCTGCGGGCTATCCTTGAGCGGCACTCAGCCTGGGGTCGGCGGCCATGACGGCTGCGATGCGACCACCCGTGACGCGAGAGACGGTCCTGTTCATTGCGGTTGCGATGTCCAGTGTGGCACTCGTTGCCGGCTGGCCGCAGTTAAGTGACCAGGGCGCCGCGGAACTGCTCGCAGCGGCCGTGGCCGTCGCCGGATTGCCTCATGGCGCGCTTGATGCTTGGATCGCTCGGCGCGCCGGGTTGTGGCGTTCGTACCGAGGCGCGGCCGTCTTCCATACCGCCTACGTCGCTGCCGCAGGCGCCATCGTGGTTGGATGGCAGGCCGCGCCCGCAATTTTCCTTGCAGCCTTCCTAGCGATTTCAGCCTGGCACTTCGCCGGTGACTGGCCGCTTCACGTGGCCGTGCGCCCTCTCGCGGGCGCGGCGCTTCTCGCCTTCCCCGCGTGGCACTGGCCAGGGGATGTCGCGAGGATCTTCATGCTTCTTGGCGGCGAGGACGGCGAGACGCTTGCGGTCATGATCGCCAGCACTGGCCCGCTGCTCGCCGTGGCGCTCGGTGCGGCTATGCTGGTCTGCCACCGTCGCGCGCCCACGGCAGTAGCCGAACTGGCGTCCCTGGCTGTTCTGGCGGCCTGCGTGCCGCCGCTCTTCTATTTCGGTGTTTATTTCTGTGGACTGCACAGCCCGCGCCATATGAGGCTAATGACAGCGGATACTGACGCGTTTATGCGACGACGTCTGTGGGCGATCGCAGCGCTCTATACCGGATCTACGCTTACGTGTGCCGCGGCGGCATGGGTATTGCTTGACAGGATTGGCAGCATTGCCCCAGCTGACACCACACTGCGCGTGCTCTTCATAGGGCTTGCGGCTCTCACCGTGCCGCACATGATCGTAGTTGGGCTGGCCGAGCGCCGAGGTGGCTCTGCAATATAACACCACGCTCCGCGACGCCTTTCTTGCCGAGACAGAAGTATCGCTCAACGCCGTGCTCGTTCTGACCTCGGCCCTTAACTCGGATTTCATCCTCTTCAACATCCCACGTCTCAAGTTCACCGGCTGGAGCAAGGATGACAAGTCGCAGGCACTCGTGCAGACGCTGCCGTTCCAGGCGCTGCTCAACAAACCGCCTGCACCGGAAGTGTTCGTGCCTGCATTCGCCGCATGGCCGGCTGCGCTACGCCGATCGGCTTCGCCGGCCACGCTCCAACTAGCGCAACGGCCAACTCTGAACTAGCATTCAACCTGGACCACTCGATGGGGGCCGATCAGGCACGCTCGTTGAGCTGCGGGCTGCTTTCGGTCCGGAGCAGCGACCTCACGTCATCATCTACTCCGCCATCTGTCCCTTAAACATTGATTCGGACCAGCTGCGGTCTGTTTGCGCGAAGGCGGCGCCGGTACCCGAGATCATTCATGCCGATATCCCGGACAGCGAGACAGCGCACCAGCTGATCCGATGTGGGGCCAAGGGCGTGATACCGGCCTCGATCCCCGCCACCCTGGCTATCGCCGCCGTACGGCTGGTCGCCGCAGGCTAGACTTACGAACCGTCGCCTGCGATCTTGCAGAGCAAGACCCGGGCAGCATCGGCGGGCCGCGCGCTGCGTCTCACGACGCGGCAGATCGCCGTGCTGCGTCTCCTCGCCGAGGGCAAGAGCAACGAGGAAATCGGGCGTGCGCTGGGCGTGGCTGCGAACACGATCAAGTTCCATATCGCGTCGCTGATGCAGAAATTCGATGCCGACAACCGCGTCCGCCTGGCGGTCGTCGCCTCGCGCCTGCTCGCCTGAATCCGGGCTATGGCGTGGGCTGGCAGGAACCCAGCAGCCTCTCTCTAGCTCCCGCCGCGTTGCTTGCGCAGGGAGTCGGTGACCTAGTTCTGCGGCGGCTTGACGCCGGGCACCGAGGTGCCGCCGATGCGGTCGATGATGTCGTCGAGCTGGTCGAGGGTGGAGTAATAGACCTGGAAGATTCCGGACTGCAGGCCCTTGTTGTGCAGGATGCGCACCTTGACGCCGAGCGAGTGGGTCATGCGCCGCTCGAGATCGTCGGTGTTGGCGTCGCGTAAAATCGTGCCGCCCTTGCCCGGCTTGCCTTTCTGCCTGAGCTGCGGGCGCGTTTTCGTGCCGGCTATGAGCGCCTCAGCCTCGCGCACCGTGATGGCGCCGCGCACCCACTCGCCGGCCAGCAGGGTGGCGTCGGCCCTGTTGACCAGGAGGCGGCCGTGGCCGGCTGAAAGCTGGCCGCGCTCGATCATCTGCTGCACCTCCGGTGGCAGGTCGAGCAGGCGCACGAGGTTGGCGATCAGGCTGCGCGACTTGCCCAGGGCCTGGGCGAGCTTCTCCTGGGTGTGGCCGAACTCGTCCATCAGGCGGCGGAAGGCGCGGGCCTCCTCGATCGGCGTGAGATCCTCGCGCTGCAGGTTCTCGATCAGCGCCAGCTCGAGGGTCTCGGTGTCGGTGAGGTCGCGCACGACGGCCGGAATCTCGTGCAGCTGGGCGGCCTGGGCGGCGCGCCAGCGGCGCTCGCCGGCGATCAGCTCGTAGCGGTTGGCGTCCTTGGGGTCGCGGCGTACCAGGATCGGCTGCAGCACGCCGTGCGCCTTCACCGAGCCGGTGAGCTCCTCCATCTCCTCCTTGTTGAACTGACGGCGCGGCTGGAACTCGTTGGGCCGGATGCTGCCCACGGGCACGAGCTTGGCAGCGCGCGGCGCCGAGGCGACGGGCGCCGTCTCGGCCGCAGCCTCGCCCAAGAGGGCAGAGAGCCCGCGGCCCAGGCGCTTTCTCTGCTCGGCGGGTTTTTTCGCCTCGGGGCTCATGCCGCCAATCTCGCCTGCTCGCGTTTGATCAGCTCGGAGGCCAGCGCGATATAGGCCTGGCTGCCCGGACAGCGCATGTCGTAGAGCAGCACCGGCTTGCCGTGGCTGGGTGCTTCGGAGACGCGCACGTTGCGCGGGATCACCGTCTCGTAGACTTTCGGTCCGAAATAGCCGCGCACGTCGGCGGCGACGACGTCCGAGAGGTTGTTGCGCTTGTCGTACATGGTGAGAACCAGGCCCTGGATCTCCAGGCGCGGATTGAATTTGCCGCGCACGAGCTCGATCGTCCTGACCAGGTGCGACAGGCCTTCGAGGGCGAAGAATTCGCATTGCAGGGGCACGAGCACCGCGTCGGCCGCGACCAGCGCGTTGAGCGTGAGCAGGCCCAGAGCCGGCGGGCAGTCAATCAGGATGTAGTCGAAGCCCAGCGCGTGGCGGCTGAGGGCGTCGGCCAGGCGGTACTCGCGGCGCTCGACATCGATCAGCTCGAGTTCGGCGCCGAGCAGATGCACCGTCGCCGGCATGACCGAGAGATTGGGCACCGCCGTGGGCACGATGGCGTCGTCGATCGTCCCTTCGTCGAGCAGCACGTTGTAGGTGCCGAACTCGCGCTGCGCCGCGGGGATGCCGAGGCCGGTGGAGGCGTTGCCCTGCGGGTCGAGATCGACCACCAGGACGCGCGGGCCGACCGCGGCGAGCGCGGTGGCGAGGTTGATCGCGGTCGTGGTCTTGCCCACCCCGCCCTTCTGGTTGGCAATCACCAGGACGCGCGGCATTGTCGTCGAATTAGGATTATTTTCATATACGGGCAAGGTCTGAAATCCTAAAAATCGTCCCGGAAGGATCGCTGCGGCTGGCGATACGGTCGACCCGCATCTTCCATTTTTTGTTCGCACGGGTCAATTCGGCCTCGGCCTTGGCGCCCTTGGGAAAGAGCGCGACGCCGCCCTCCGGGCGCAGCAGCGGCGCCGCGAGGCCAAGCAATTCTTCCAATTCTGCCAAGGCTCTGGCTGTAACGACGTCGGCGCTGCCGGCGAGTTTCGGGGTGGCGTGAGCGATCCGTGTGGCATGGATGGTGACGCGCCTCGCAGCTCCCGTTTTGCGCGCCACCTCGGCCAGGAACCCGGCCTTGTGGCGGTTGCCCTCGATCAGGTGCACCTCGAGTCGCGGCGTCAGGATAGCCAGCACCAAGCCGGGAAACCCAGCGCCCGAGCCGAGATCGACCAGCCGCCGCGCGGTATTCGGAATCAGCGGCAGCAGCTGCGCTGAATCGAAGAAGTGCCGGTTCCAGGCATCCGGCAGGGTCGCCGGCCCAACGAGATTCAAGCGTATCTGGATCTGCTCTAAAATATCTTTATAAACAACGAGCTGTTCCAATGTTTCACGTGAGACACCGGCCAACTCGGCGAATTGGGTGGGTGTCACGCGGCTATGCGGCGGACGTGGCGCAGCAAGGCGGTCAGCGCTGCGGGAGTGACCCCGGTGAGACGCGCGGCGGCAGCCAGGGTGGCGGGCTGGGCGTGGCTGAGCTGGCTGCGCGCCTCGCTCGACAGGCCGGCGATGGCGCCGTAGTCGAGACCGGCCGGGAGGTTCAACGATTCGTCCGCCCGGTAGCTGCGGATATCGGCGTCCTGGCGCTCGAGATAGCCGCGATAGAGCGCCTCGATCTCCAGCTGCTCGGCGATCTCCGGGGCCAGTGAGCCAAGCTCCGGCCAGAGCCCGGCCAGCCGTCGCAGGTCGATGCCGGGCAGGGCCAGGAGCGCGGCGGCCGAGCGCACCACGCCGTCCTGGTTGACGGCAAAGCCCAGCCGGGCCAAGCGGCTGGGTGTCTCGCGCAGCGACGACACCAGGGCACGGGCAGCCTTCAGGGCGGTGTCTTTCTCCTGCCAGACCCGCTGGCGCAAGGAGCTCACGCAGCCGAGCGCGATACCCTTGGCGGTCAGCCGCTGATCGGCATTGTCGGCCCGCAGCACCAGGCGGTACTCGGCCCGGCTGGTGAACATGCGATAGGGTTCCGACGCCCCCAAAGTCACCAGATCGTCGATCAACACACCGATATAGGCGTCGGCGCGGTCGACGGTGAACGGCCGCGAGCCGCCCACCGCCAGGGCCGCGTTCAAGCCCGCCATCAACCCTTGCGCCGCGGCCTCCTCGTAGCCGGTGGTGCCGTTGATCTGCCCGGCCAGGAACAACCCGGGCAGGCGGCGGGTCTCCAGGGTCGGCGTGAGCTGGCGCGGGTCGACATAGTCGTACTCGATGGCGTAGCCCGGCCGGATCATGGCCGCGCGCTCGAGGCCCGGGATGGTCTTGAGCAACGCCAGCTGAACCTCCTGCGGCAGCGAGGTCGAGATGCCGTTGGGATAGACCGTGGGATCGTCGAGCCCCTCGGGCTCGAGGAAAATCTGATGCCGCTCGCGCGCCGCAAAACGCACCACCTTGTCTTCGATCGACGGGCAGTAGCGCGGGCCGGTCGAGGTGATCTGCCCCGAATACATCGGCGCGCGGTGCAGGTTGGCGCGGATCAGCTCATGCCCGGCTGCGCTGGTCCAGGTGATGTGACAAGGGACCTGCGGCACGCGGATCCTGTCGGTGAGGTAGGAGAAGGGCAGCGGCGGATCGTCGCCCGGCTGCACGTCGAGCGCCGTCCAGTCGATGGTGCGGCCGTCCAGCCGCGGTGGCGTGCCGGTCTTCAGGCGGCCCAGCACGAAGCCGCATTTTTCCAGGGTTTTCGACAGGCCGAGCGCGGCGGGCTCGTGCTCGCCGGCGGAGTTGGTGCGGCCGGCGGGCCTCGTCGTCTCGCCGATATGGATGAGGCCGCGCAGGAAGGTGCCGGTGGTCAGCACCACCGCGCCGCAGGCCAGGCGCGCACCCGAGGCGGTGAGCAGCGCGGCGACGCGACCTCCCTCGAGCTCCAGATCTTCGGCGGCGTCGGCGCGTAGCTCGAGGTTCGGCTGCTCGGCAAGGAACGCCTGCATCGCCAGGCGGTAGTGCTTGCGGTCGGCCTGAGCGCGCGGGCCCCGCACCGCCGGCCCCTTCGAACGGTTGAGCAGCCGGAACTGGATTCCCGCCCGGTCGATGGCCCTTCCCATGACGCCGTCGAGCGCGTCGATCTCGCGCACCAGATGGCCCTTGGCCAGCCCGCCGATGGCCGGGTTGCACGACATCTCGCCGACCGTGTCGAGGCGGTGGGTGAGCAGCAGGGTGCGGGCCCCCAATCGCGAAGCGGCCGCGGCGGCCTCGCAGCCGGCATGGCCGCCGCCCACTACGATGACGTCGAACCTGTCGCTCATGGCGGCGGACCATAAGCGCCGAGGGGCTCGGGGTCAATTTTTTCTCTATAAACCTATTATATAAATATATATTCCTATATTGCCGCTCCCCGGACGCGCTATGGTCATGCCTATGAGCGACAAGAGCCTCGAGCCCGAAATCGCCCGCGCCTTGCTTCGCGAGACGCTGCGCAGCGAGCGGCTGCGTACGCGCATCCTCTTCATCGTCCTCAGCGCGATCCTGGTGATCGGCAGCGTCGCCTGGGTGACGGTCGGCCCCGAATGGATCGAGCGCACCACCGAGGGCCGTTTCCGCTGGTGGATGCCGCTACCGGTCATCCTCCCTTTCATCGCCCACGAGGCGCTCGTCGGTTTCGTCCTCCTCGACTGGTTTCTGCGCCGCGGCAGCGAGCCGCCGGCCGCTACGTCAACGCGGTCATCGAGACCACGGCCCCGACGGCGGTGATCTATTTCATGTACATCCTGACCGGCTCACCTGGCATGTTCGCCGGCGTTGCCTCGCTGGTCTATTTCCTGTTCATCGTCGCGGCGACCTTGCGCCTTAAGTTCGCTCTGCCGGCCTTCACCGGCGCGGTCGCCGCGCTTCAGTACCTGGCCCTTGCGTGGTGGCTCCTGCCACTCGACTTTGCATCGCCCGACCTGCTGCTGACGCCGCAATATCACGTCGGCAAAGGGCTGGTGATGGTCGCCGCCGGCTCCATCGCCGGTCTGGTGGGGCAGCGCCTGCGCGGCCAGCTCGTCCGCCTGCTCGAGGAGATGCGGGCGCGCGAGCGCGTCACCAGCGTCTTCGGCCAGCATGTCTCGCCGGCCGTGGCCGAGCGGCTGATCCACAGCGGCGAGGCGCCGGGCGAGCCCGCCCAAGCCCTTTGCAGCCAGTCGGGCGGTGGCGCCGCTGTGCCCACGAAATCGCTCACGCTCATGATGACGACCGCAGGCGGAGCTGGTTGGCGCGCATGGTGGCGGCCGAGATACGGTCGGCGAACAGGTCGGCCTGGCATTCCTTGATGCGGTTCTCCATGTCGCCGCGCGCGCAATAGACCTTCTCGTAGAGATGGCGTGCTCGGCAGGCTGCCGGCGGCAGCGAGGTCACGATGAAGCGCGGATTGGCCTCGCCGCCGGTCCATTCCGCCTTGGCCACGACCCGGCGCCGGCGGCTCCTGCTGTCGAGCGTCGTCCACATGAAGTCCTTGAACCGGTGCGCCGGCCGGCCGGTCCTGCGGCTGATCGCCTCGGCGGCGATCTCGTCGGCCAGGCGGGCATTGCGCGCCAGGGCGTCGTGTTCGGTCAGCTTGACCATCGCGCCGGCCGGACCGGCACCGGCCTTGACCGCACCGTCCGGTTGATGGATACGGGCTTCATGAAGTCCGTCCGCGATCTCGACTCGCCCGCCGTGACCGTCGACCTCGACATCATGGAGGACAATATCCGGCGGCTGCAGGCGCAGACGGACAGCCTGGGCATTGCCAACCGGCCGCACATCAAGACCCACAAGATCCCCGCCCTCGGCAAGCTGCAGATGCAGGCGGGTGCCGTCGGCATCACCTGCCAGAAGCTGGGCGAGGTCGAGGTCTTCGCCGAGGCCGGCGTCGCCGACGACGTGCTGCTGACCTTCAACATCCTGGGCTGGACCAAGACCGAGCGGCTGATGGCGCTGAGCCGGCGGCTGAAGCGCCTGGCCGTGGTCTTCGACAACGAGGTGGTGGCGCGCGGCCTGTCCGAGGCGGCCAAGCGCGCCGGCGTCGAGGTGCCGTTCCTCGTCGAGTGCGACACCGGCTTCGGCCGCAACGGCGTGCAGACGCCCGAGGCGGCCTTCGACCTGGCGCGCCTGGCGATGAGGCTGCCCAATCTGCGCTTCGACGGCATCATGACCTTTCCCAACAAGGAGCCGACCGCGGCGTTCTTCAACCGGGCGCTGGAGCTGTTCAGGGGGGCGGGCATCGAGGTGCCGGTGGTCTCCGGCGGCGGCACGCCGGCGACGCTGACGCTCGGGGATTTCCCGATGCTCACCGAGCATCGTGCCGGCACCTATCTCTACAACGACGCCATGATGGTCCATTCCCGGGCCGCGACCTGGGCGCAGTGCGCCATGCGCGTGCGCGCCACCGTGGTCAGCCGGCCGACCGACACCCGGGCGATCGTCGATGCCGGCACCAAGGTACTGACCTCCGACCAGTATTACGTGCAGGGCTTCGGCCATGTGACGGAGTATCCGCAGGCGGCGGTATCCGGCCTGTCGGAGGAGCACGGCACGCTCGACCTGTCGAGATGCGCGGAGCGGCCGCAGGTCGGCGATATCGTGCACATCGTGCCCAATCATTGCTGCGTCGTCTCCAACATGGTCGATACGGTCTACGGCGTGCGCGGCGGCCGGATCGAGGCGGCCTGGAAGGTGGCGGCGCGCGGCCTGGTCACCTGAGGCGCGTTTCGGCCGGCTATTGACCTAATTCGCGCCACCTCGTCCCTGTTGGAAGGAACGCCTTATGTCGAGCCGTGAGCTGTCGACCTCCGATACACCAGCCTTCGCGCCAGCACCGCGCTATCCCGACCCCGCCGTCGAGATTCTCGATCCGAGCTTCGCGCGCTACCGCCTCGTCCTGGCCAAGGTCGAGCGCCTGGCCGCCGGCATGCGCTGGGCCGAGGGACCGGTGTGGATCGGCGACCAGCGTTGCCTGCTGTGGAGCGACATCCCAAATAACCGCATCCTGCGCTGGGATGAGGAGACCGGCGGTGTCACCGCCTTCCGGAAGCCGTCGAACTTCGCCAACGGCAACACGCGCGACCGCCAGGGCAGGCTGATCACCTGCGAGCATGGCGGACGGCGGGTGAGCCGCACCGAATACGACGGCACAATCACCACCCTCGCCGACAGTTTCGACGGCAAGCGCCTCAACTCGCCCAACGACGTGGTGTGCAAGTTAGACGGCTCGATCTGGTTCACCGATCCGCCCTTCGGCATCCTCGGCTACTACGAAGGCTATGTGGCGCAGCCGGAGTTAGGCACCAACGTCTATCGCCTCGATCCGCAGACGCGCGAAGTTACCCTGGTCAGCGACGCCGTCGTCGGGCCGAACGGCCTGGCCTTTTCGCCCGACGAGAAAATTCTCTACGTCGTCGAATCACGTACGACGCCGCGCCACATCCTGGCCTTCGACGTGGTCGACGGCGGCCGCAAGCTGGCCAACAAGCGCCTGCTCATTGACGCCGGCCCAGGCTCGCCCGACGGGTTCCGCGTCGACGTCGACGGCAATCTCTGGTGCGGCTGGGGCATGGGTTCGGCCGAGCTTGACGGGGTGATGATCTTCAACCCCTCCGGCAAGCCGATCGGCCGCATCGCCTTGCCGGAGCGCTGCGCCAATCTCTGCTTCGGCGGCACCTATCGGAATCGTCTCTTTATGGCCGGCAGCACCTCGCTCTATTCACTCTACGTGAACACGCAAGGCACTGCCGGCGGCTGAACGATTGAGCCGGTTTTCTTTTCCTCGACCAGGCCGGCGCCGAAGCAGATGCCGGCCAGCAGCAGATAGCCCAACGTCACCCCGGGCGAGGCGTTGAGCCCGAGCTGCGGCGCGTGGATTATGCCGAAGAAGCAGAGGATGGCACCGCCCAGCGCATAGGCTGCGGCGTAGCGGAAGTTGCGGTCGATCAGATAGGCGGCGACGGCGCCCAGCACCATGCCGGCGAGGATGCCGCCCGCACCCAGCAGCTCCAGGCCGCGATAGACCACGCCGGTGCCCATCAGCTTGTCGGCCCCGACCTGGCCCGCCGAGGTGCCGGCGGCGGCCAGCGCCCCGTCGATCTGAACCTGCGCCCAGGAGGCGATATTGGGCACAAGCGCCAGCACCACGGCCGGCGCATGCGCCGACGGTGAAGCCTGGAAGGCCTGCGCCCCAATCACCAGGCCGATATAGAGCAGGATCGGCAGGATGGCGACCAGCGGCACCACGGCAAGCAGCAGCGCCGTCAGGCCAAGGAAGCAGACCAGGCCGATGACCACACCCGTGGCCAGCGAATAGCCGATGCGCCCGCCCACCTGTTTCCAGCCGGGATGGCCGATATAGACGGCCGGTGGGAACGGGCTGCCGAGAACCGCACCGACCACGGCGCCGACACAATTGGCAATCAGGATCTTGCGCAAATTGTAATCGTCACCGGCGGCCGAGGCGCTTTCGACGTTGTTCATCGCCTCGGTGAAATTGTAGATGCCGAGCGGGATGGCGGTGACCAGCAGCGGCCAGATATCCGCCAGCCCCTTGAGCACGTCGCCTGAGGGCACGGGCAGCCTGATGCCGAACTGGGCGAAGGAGGCGCTGACCGCCCCCGGCTTCATGTAGTCGGTCCAGCCGAAAGCCGTGGCCAGCCAGGCGATCACCGCGCCGACGATAACCGCCATGAGGCCGCCCGGCAGACCGCCCGGCAGGCGCACATTGGCGGTCCAGGCGATGAGCAGGATCCCGAGGGAGATAAAGGCGATCCACGGCAGCTCCCACATCTGGAAGGCGGGGCGCATGGAGATGAAGGTGATCGAGATGCCGGCGAGCGTGCCCAGCATGGCGGCGCGCGGCGTGTACTTGCGCACCGTCGGCCCGACGAAGGCGCCGATCAGCACGATGACGCCGATGATCAGGCACCAGGCGAGGCCCGATTGCCAGGCGAGGAGCGGGTCCTTGGTCTTCAGATAGACCGGCAACATGATCAGGAAGACGACAATGAACATGTGCGGCACGCTCGGCCCATAGGGCATGGCCGTGACGTCCGT
>VGEI01000054.1 GCA_016869415.1 Alphaproteobacteria bacterium | reverse complement strand
GTCCAGGCCCGCTATGGCCAGCTCCCGCCACTTGCCGCGCAGCCGGATGATGCCGTCGGCCGTGTTCAGCAGCGTCTTGGCTGAGGTTCCACCAACCAGAACAAGGACTTGTGGCCTGACAAGGGCGATGTGGCGCTCGACGAAGGGCACGCAGGAAGCGATCTCCGCAGTGGTCGGCTGGCGGTTCCCCGGCGGCCGCCAGAACAGGATGTTGGTGATGTAGAAAGAGGTCCGGTCTAGGCCGATCCACTTCATCATCCGGTCGAGCAGCTGGCCCGAGATCCCGACGAAAGGCTTGCCCTGGCGGTCCTCGTCGGCCCCCGGCGCCTCACCCACCAGCATGACCCTGGCCTGGGGGTTGCCGTCGGCAAAGACGGTGTTGGTGGCCGTGGCCTTGAGGGCGCAGCCGTCGAAAGCGCGCACGGCCGCCTCGAGCTCGGCGATGGTCGTGGCCTTTTCGGCCAGGGCGCGGGCCGAGGCGATGGCCGCGGCCCCGGAGGGGCTGACGGCCGCCGGTGCGGCGGGCAGGGAAACAGGAGCGGGGCGCGCGACCGGGGCAGGGGCCCGAGCGGGAGCCGTGGAGGCTGCAGAAGAAGGAACCACCGCAGGCGTCTTGAAGCGATCGACCGGCGCGTCGCCGATCGCCTCGTCGGCGCCCATCTCGATCTGCCACTGCAGAGTCGTCACATCCATCATCCGCGCCAGTGTAGCGTGGGCTTTCCTTTCCCGTCATGCCCGCGAAAGCGGGCATCCGGACTCTTCTTCGGAGAAGTCTGGGTCCCCGCCTTTGCTGGGGTGACGACCTTTCTACGTGGGGAAGCCTGCGTTATAGAAATCCGCTGGCAGTCACGAAGGACCGATCAATGAGCGATACGCCCGCACGGGAAAGAATGGACTACGACGTGGTGATCGTCGGCGCCGGGCCTGCGGGGCTCTCCGCGGCAATCCGCCTCAAGCAGCTTGCCGCCCAGCAGAACCACGAGGTTTCGGTCTGCGTGCTGGAGAAGGGCTCCGAGGTCGGCGCGCATATCCTCTCGGGCGCGGTCATCGATCCCATCGCTCTCAATGAGCTGATCCCCGACTGGCGGGAGAAGGGCGCCCCGCTCACCACGCCCGTGACCGAGGACAATTTCCTCGTGCTCACTCCGCACAACCATATCTCCCTGCCCAACCTACTGCTGCCGCCGCTGATGAACAATCACGGCAACTATATCGTCTCCCTGGGCAATGTCTGCCGCTGGCTGGGAAGCCAGGCCGAGGCGCTGGGTGTCGAGATCTATCCGGGCTTCGCCGCTGCCGAGACGCTGAGCGAGGGCGGCAAGGTCGTCGGTGTGGCCACCGGCGACATGGGCATCGGTCGGTCCGGCGAGAAGAAGGGCACCTACGCCCCGGGCATGGAGCTTAGAGGCAAATACACCTTCTTCGCCGAAGGGGCGCGCGGCTCCCTCACTAAGGGGCTGACGAAACAGTTCAACCTGCGCGGGGACGGAAGCTTCCAGAAATTCGGGCTGGGCCTCAAGGAGCTCTGGCAGGTCAGCGCCGAGCAGCACCGCCCCGGCCGCGTCGTCCACACCATGGGCTGGCCGCTCGATTCACGGACCGGCGGCGGCGCCTTCCTCTATCACCTGCAGGAGGACCGGCAGGTGGCCGTGGGCTTCGTCGTGGCCCTCGACTACGAGAACCCGCATCTGGCGCCCTTCGAGGAGTTCCAGCGCTTCAAGACCCACCCCTCGATCCGGCCCATCTTCGAGGGCGGCAAGCGCCTGTCCTACGGGGCCCGTGCCATCAACCACGGCGGGCTGCAGTCGATCCCCGAGCTGGTCTTCCCCGGCGGGGCGCTGATCGGCTGCGCCGCTGGCTTCGTCAACGTGCCCAGGATCAAGGGCACGCACAACGCCATGAAGACCGGCATGCTGGCAGCCGAAGCGGCGTTCGAGGCGCTGAAGGACGGGCGGTCGGGTGACGCGCTCACTTCGTATCCCGAAGCGTTCAAGGCTTCATGGGCCTACACGGACCTCCACAAGGTCCGTAACGTCAAGCCGGCCCTCAAGAAGGGCATGTGGCTGGGTACGGCCATCGGCGGCATCCATATGTGGCTGAACTCGCTCGGCCTAGGATTCCTGGTGCCCTGGACCACCAGGCACGCCAAGCCCGACCATGCCAGCCTGAAGAAGGCGAGCGAGGCGCCGAAGATCAAGTACCCGAAAGCCGACGGCGTGGTCAGCTTCGACCGACTCTCCTCCGTGTTCCTGTCGAACACCAACCATGAGGAGGACCAGCCGGTTCACCTCCGCTTGCGCGATCCCTCCGTACCCATCGCCAGGAATTTGCCCGACTACGATGAGCCGGCGCAACGCTACTGCCCGGCCGGTGTCTACGAGGTGGTGGCCGAGGCATCCGGCCCGCGCTTCCAGATCAACGCGCAGAACTGCGTGCACTGCAAGACCTGCGACATCAAGGACCCTCAGCAGAACATCGACTGGGCCGTGCCCGAAGGCGGCGGCGGCCCGAACTATCCGAATATGTGAGGAACCGTTCCGCGCTCGGTCGGTCCGTAGTTTCCGATGGAGCGGACGTGGGCCGCTGCGCTTCAAACTGGGCAGAGTATCGATCCCATGACGCCCCCTCCTGTGGATGTCACGATCCTCGGCGCCGGTGCGGCCGGCCTGATGGCGGCGCGTGAGCTGCTGCGGGCTGGGAAACGCGTAACCCTGCTGGAGGCGGGGGAGCGCAGCGGCGGGCGCGTCCTGCCGCTGTCCGAATCCGAGTTCGGCTACCCGGCCGAGGCGGGGGCCGAGTATATCCACGGCGCTGCCCCGACAACCCGCGCCCTGCTGGAGGAGGCTGGGCTCGCGGTGCGGCCGCTCACCGGCAGGCGCTGGACCCTGCAGGAAGGGCACTGGGTGCCTAGAGATACGGCGCCGCACCAGGAGCAGTTCATGGCGGCGATGGAGGCGCTGACCGCAGACGAGCCGGTCGGCCGTTTCCTGCAAAGGCATTTCAGCGCGCCAGAACACGAGGCGCTGCGCCAGCTCATCGTTAGAGAGGTCGAGGGCTACAACAACGCCGAGCTCGGGCGCTTCAGCGCCTTCGCCCTGCGCGAGCAATGGCGCGACCCTGATTCGGAACGGCAGGAGCGGGTGGTCGGCGGCTACGGCGCGCTGATCGGCTTCCTCGCCAACGAGGTGCGGGCGAGGGGCGGGGCGCTGCATCTGGGCGCCGAGGCGACGGCCTTGGCGATAGATGGAGAGCGGGTGACCGTGCGCTGCCGCGACGGTCGGGCGTTCGCCGCGCGGCAAGCCGTCGTCACGCTGCCGCTGCCGCTGCTCGCAGCGCTGGAGCTGCCGGCAGCGCTGCGGGCGTCCATGACGGCGGCGAATGCGGCGACCGGCTACGGCGCGGTGCTCAAGTTCCACCTGCGCTTCAAGAGCCGCTGGTGGGTAGAAGGCCGGCCGGATCTCGACGACATGGGCTTCGTCTTCGGTGCCAAGTCGGCGGTGCCGACCTGGTGGACGCAGTATCCGACGGAGCATGCGGTGCTCACCGGCTGGTGCTCCGCCTCGCGCCTCGCCTGGGTGCCGGGTACCTCGGAGGCACAGCGTTTGGACGCGGCTTTAGGCTCGCTGGCCGAGATCTTCGGCCGGCCGGCGCCCGCGCTGAAGACCGATCTTGTCGCCTGGCGGGCCACGCATTGGGGCGAGGAGAGATTCGCCGGCGGCGCCTACTCCTATCCGACGGTCGGGACACATGCAGCACTCGCGGCGCTGCGTCAGGCGGCGACCGGGCCGGTGCTCCTGGCCGGCGAGGCGCTTTATGCCGACGGCGAAACCGGCACGGTCGAGGCGGCGCTTGCCAGCGGCAAGCACGCGGCGGGGATGGCGCTCAAGGCCTGACCGGCGGCTGCTCGCGCGTTTCCCGCCAGCCGATGAACACTCCGGAGCCGATGATCAGCGCTGCACCCAGCCAGGTATAGGAATCCGGCAGGTCGCCGAAGAACAGATAACCGACGCTCACCGAACCGACGATCTGCCAGTAGTGGAAGGGCGAGACCACGCTCGCCGAGCCGTAGGTCAGAGCGCGCGCCACGCAGTAGTGACCGAGCCCGCCAAGCACGCCGAGGCCGGTGAGCATCGCGATGTCGGCCAGTGAATGCGGTGTGATCCAGAAGAACGGCACGATGCCGCTCATGACGATGGTGCTGACCAGAGCCGAGTAGACGACGGAAGTCTCCGGCCGGTCATGGCCGGCCACGAAGCGCGTGAGAATCTGATAGAGGCCGTAGAAGAGGGCGCTGCCGCAGATGAGCAGCGAGGCCCAGCTAAACACCGCGCTGCCCGGGCGGATGACCACCAGCACGCCGAGGAAGCCGACGGCCACGGCGGCGAGGCGCACCAGGCTCAGCCTCTCGCCGAGCATGGGCACCGCGAGCAGCGCGACGATGAAGGGCGAGGCGAAGCTGATTGACGCGGCCTCGGCCAGCGGCAGGAACTTGACGCCGGAGAAGAAACAGGCGGTCGAGGCGAGCAGCACCAGCGAGCGGCCGATCTGCGCCTTGAGACGTACGCTGCGGAAGATGCGCAGCCCGACGCCGGGCCCAAAGAGCAGCAGCACGAAGACCAGGTGCGAGGCGGTACGCGCCCAGACGATCTGCTCGGTGGCGTAGTCGGCGCTGAGGATCTTGACCAGCCCGTTCATCACCGGAAAGAGCGAGGTCGCCAGCATCATGAACAGGATGCCAAGCAGCGGCCGCTGCAGCGTGGCAGTCGGGAGCGCCGTCATGGCGAAAAGGATTCGGGGGGGCGGGACACCGAGTTGGACACTAGAATCTATCGTCACGCCGGCCCAATGCTTTCTTCGCGCCCCGATCTGGTCGGCAGGGTTTTCTCAGGCAAACGAAGGGGCGAGCCTTGAAGGCCCGCAACGCGGCGCAGGGGCCGGGGGCCCTCTTTGCTGGAACGCGCTCGTTAGTCCTTCGGACTGACGGCCGGTTCCGGGCGCCGGCCTTCGGTTGCGCCTCTCTCCCGCCAGCCGATGAACAGGCCGCAGCCGACGATCAGCGCCGCTCCCAGCCAGGTGTAAACGTCCGGCAGGTCGCCGAAGAGCAGGAAGCCGAGGGCGGCGGAACCGATAAGCTGCCAGTAATGGAAGGGGGCGACCACGTTGGTCGCGGCATGGAACAGGGCGCGGGCGATGCAGTAATGCGCCAGGCCGCCGAACACGCCGATGGCGGCGAGCATGACCGCGTCGAGCAGCGAGTGTGGCGTTACCCAGTGAAACGGCACGACACAGCTCATGACCAGCGCGCCGGCGAGCGACGAGTAGACGACCGAGGTCTCCGGCCGGTCGTGGCCGGCCACGAAGCGGGTGAGGATCTGGTAAACCGCGTAGCAGATCGTGCTGAAGAGGACGAGCAGCGAGGCCCAGTGGAACACGGCGCCGCCGGGCCGGATGACCACCAAGACGCCGACAAAGCCGACGGCGACGGCGGCGAGCCTCGCCCGGCTCAATTGTTCGCCGAGGATAGGTACGGCCATCAGGGCCACGATGAAGGGTGCAGCGAAGGAGAGCGTTGTGGCCTCGGCCAGCGGCAGGAATTTGAGGGCGATGATGAAGCTGCCGTTCGAGGCAAACTGAATGAGCGAACGGCCGATCTGCACTTTGAGCCGCACGCTACGGAAGATGCGCAGCCCGATGCCGGGCCCGAAGAGCAGCAGTGCGAAAGCAAGATGCGAGGCGGTGCGCGCCCAGATCAGCTGCTCGGGCGGATACGTGTCGCTGAGCAGCTTGGTGATCGAGTTCATGACCGGGAAGATCGAGGCCACCGCGATCATGTAGAGGATGCCGAGCAGAGGCCTCGGCGCCGCGGCAGTCTGGAAGATGGTCATCGGCGAGTGGGACTCGGGCGGCGCAGTACGAGGTACATGAAGATGCCTGCGGTGAAGAACATGATCAGGCTGTAGATGCCGCCCGGCACCATCATGGTCGTGTTGCCGAGCAGGGTGGCGGCCACGAAGATGGCCAGCGTGCCGTTCTGCAGACCGCATTCGATGACAATGGCGGTGCGCTGGCGATCGTCGAGGCGTGTAATGCTTGCCAGCAGCCAGGCGCCGGCCATGACCGTGAGGTTGAGGCTGAGCATGGCGAGGCCCGACTCGGCGAAATAGCCGAGGATGTTGGCCCGCTCGCTGTAGACCGCGCCGCCGACGATCAGCACGAAAAGCACCGAGGCAATGTGGCGCATCGGCGTCTCGAGCGTCAGCGCCAGGGCAGGGGCGAAGTGCCTGATGGCCATGCCGACGGCTACCGGCAGGTTGGTGACCAGGAAGACGCCGGCGATGGTCTGGGTGACTGAGATCGCCGGCGCCGAGGCCACGTCCATGAACTGCACGATGGCGAGGCTAACGATCACCGGCATGGTGAAGACGCTGACGACGCTGATCACCGCGGTGAGCGACACGGCGAGCGCCGTGTCGCCCTTGGCCAGGTGGGTAAGCAGGTTCGAGGTGGCGCCGCTCGGGCAGGCGGCAAGGATGATGGCGCCGACCTTGAGGGCCGGGGCCATCGGCCAGACCAGAACCAGCAGCCAGGCCAGAGCCGGCAGCATTGCCATCTGGCCGAAGGCGCCGATCAGGAAGGCCTTGGGTGCTGCGACCACGCGCTTGAAGTCGTCGACCACCAGCGCCAGGCCCAGCGACAGCATGATGATGGCCAGCGATACCGGCAGAAATACCTGTGTGACGACGTTCATGACTCCCCCGATTCGCGTCGCTTCCGCGTGGTCCGCCACCATAACCGAAATCCGCAGTAGCCGGCCCGCAGGGATGAGTCCGCTCATTCTGGCGCGCCAGGAGAAAGACTGGGCTGGCGCCCCAAATCTCTAGCGTGCCGGGGTGGGAAATGATCAACTGATCAGGTAGAGAATCCTGCGGCCTGCCTGCGCCGGTAGGGAGCTGGCCAGGGCAGAAGGAAAAGCGCCGCGGAGGGGCAGGCGATGCGTCGTCGACGGCGAAGCCGGCGTTCAGGTGTGGGCTGGGTCCTGCTGGCCGCGGCGGCGATCGCTGCGGCCTGGGTGGTTTGGCGGCCGTCGATTAGGACTGAAGCCGTGTCGCGCGGCGTGCCCTTTGAGGCGGAGCTGGTACAGCGCGGGGCGGAGCTTGCCGCTATCGGCAACTGCAATGCCTGCCATACGCGCGAGGGCGGGCCTGCCTATGCCGGCGGCCGGCCGATCGCCACGCCGTTCGGCACCGTGTTCTCGACCAACATCACGCCCGATGCCGAAACGGGCATCGGCGGCTGGACGCCGGCCGCCTTCACCCGTGCCATGCGCGAGGGCGTGAGCCGCGATGGCCGACATCTCTATCCGGCCTTTCCCTACGACCACATGACGCGCATGCGTCAACCCGACATTGACGCGGTCTATGCTTTCATCATGACGCGCCAGCCGGTGGTGGCGACACCGCCCGACAACGACCTGACGTTCCCCTTCAACCTGCGTGGCCTGATCGCCTTTTGGAAGCTGCTGTTTCTCGAGCGCGCCGCCGCACCGGCCAACGCCCAGCAGAACGCGGAGTGGAATCGCGGCGCCTATCTGGTCGAGGGGCTCGGCCATTGCGGCGCCTGCCACACGCCGCGCAACGCGTTGGGCGCCGAGAAGCGCGATCGCGCCTACGCCGGCGGCGAGACCGAGGGCTGGGTGGCACCCGCACTCAATGCCGAATCGCCCGCTGCCGTGCCCTGGGATGCCGAGCGGCTCTACCGATACCTGCGCCACGGTTTCGACGACCGGCACGGCCTCGCCGCCGGGCCGATGGCGCCGGTGGTGCGCAACCTCGCTTCCGTACCCGATGGCGATGTGCGGGCGATCTCGGTCTATGTCGCGGCCATGGCCGGACAGCCGAATGCGGCGCGCAGCCAGGCCGCCAGCCAGGCGTTGGCGCGGGCCAGCGGCGCCAACGCCGCGCCGCGCGGCACGACGAGCACCGTGGCGGCGTCGCTCTACGCCGGGGCCTGCGCCCAGTGCCACGGCGAGTCCGGCCGCGCCCCATCGAACCCGGCGCTGCACCTGGCGCTGAGCTCCAGCCTGCGCCTGCCGGTGCCAGACAACGCCGTGCGCATCGTGCGCGACGGTGTGCACAGCCCCGACCTCGGCGGCGAGCCGCTGATGCCCGGCTTCGCCAACGCGCTGAGCGACGCCCAGCTCGCCGCCCTTCTCGCCCACCTCCGCACCGCCTTCACCGAACAGCCGGCGTGGGGCGATATCAACCAATCCATCCGCCGTGTGCGCGAGCACGACGCCTCGGCGCTGCGTGCCCGGCAGAAAGCGAGCCAGCCATGACCGAGTTCCGCCTCAACGGCCAGAGCAAACGCGTCGAGAGCGAGCCCGATACGCCGCTGCTCTACGTGCTGCGCGACGAACTGCAGCTCAACGGGGCCAAGTATGGCTGTGGCCTCGGCCAGTGCGGGGCCTGCACCGTGCTGCTCGACGGCAAGCCGGTGTTCTCCTGCGTCGTGCCGGTCTCTGTGATCGAGAATCGCGAGGTCAGCACGATCGAAGGACTGGGAACCGCCGCACAGCCGGGCCCGCTGCAGCGCGCTTTCATCGAGGAGCAGGCCGCGCAATGCGGCTACTGCATCCCCGGCATGATGATGCGCGCGCAGGCGCTGCTCGCCACGACACGGGATCCCACGGCCGAGCAGATCCGTCGCCAGCTGCAGCCGAATCTCTGCCGCTGCGGTACCCAGAACCGCATCGTCAAGGCGGTGCAACGCGCGGCACGCTACATGAAAGGGGGTGCGGCATGAGCGCACTCTTCAAGACTCCCGTTTCGCGCCGCGCGGTGTTGCGCGGCGGCAGCGCACTGATCGTCTCCTTCTCCCTCGCCCCCGCGCTGCTGGCACAGGAGCGCTTGCCCGGCGCCCTGCAGAACACGCCGCAGCTCGACGCTTGGTTGCGCATCGCCGCCGATGGCTCGATCACCGTGTTCACCGGCAAATGTGAGCTCGGCCAGGGGATCAAGACGGCGCTGGTCCAGGTGGCGGCCGAGCAGCTCTGCGTCGAGCCCAAGGCGGTCAACCTGGTCACCGCGGACACGGCGCAGACCCCGGCCGAGGGCTACACCGCCGGCAGCCTGTCGATGCAGGACAGCGGCACAGCGATCATGCACGCCTGCGCCCAGGCGCGTGGCATCCTCCTGGCGCGCGGCGCCGAGCGTCACGTTCTCCCGGTTTCGCTGCTCAAGGCCGAGAACGGCGCCATCGTGGCGCCCGATGGCAAGCGCATCGGCTACGGCGAGCTGGTCGCCGACACCACACTCAAGGTGCGGGCCCAGCTGCAATCGCCGCTGATTCCACCGGCCGAGCACAAGATCGTCGGCCAGTCGCTGCCGCGCGTCGATATTCCCGCGAAAGTCATGGGCCAGCCGGCCTATGTCCATGATCTGCGGCTGCCCGGCATGGTGCATGGCCGCGTTGTGCGGCCCTTGGGCTATGGCGCCACCCTGGTACTCGTCGACACCTCGGTGGTGGAGAAGCTGCCGGGTGTGCGCAAGGTGGTGCGCGACGGCAATTTCCTTGCCGTGACCGCCGACCGTGAGTTCCGCGCCATCAAGGCGATGGAGACCCTGGCGGCCGCCGCGCGCTGGGACGAACGCGACACCCTGCCCGATCAGGCGAATCTCTACGCCTGGCTGAAGCAACAGGCTGGCCGTACCATCCCGATCCGTGACGAGAAGTCCGCTACCTCGGCGCCGGCGGTGAAGCAGCTCGAGGCGGAGTATCTGCGCCCCTACCAGATGCATGCCTCGATCGGCCCGTCCTGCGGAGTCGCCCTCTACAAGGACGACCTGCTCACGGTGTGGAGCCACGCCCAGGGCATGTTCCCGCTGCGCCAGGCGATCTCGCAGCTGCTCAAGCTGCCGCCGGAGAAAGTCCGCTGCATCCACATGGAGGGTGCCGGCTGCTATGGCCACAACGGTGCCGATGATGCGGCGGTGGACGCGGCCTACCTTGCCTTCAGTGATCCGGGTACGCCGGTGCGCGTGCAGTGGATGCGCCACCAGGAACATCAATGGGAGCCCTACGGCTCGGCCATGGCCATGGGCGTGCGCGGCTCGCTCGACGCCTCGGGCCGCATCGTCGAATGGGACTACGCGGTGTGGACGGACACGCATTCGACGCGGCCCGGCGGGGCGGGCTCGACGCTTGTCGGCCAGCACATCGCCACGCCCTTCACGCCGCCGCCCGCCAATCCCGGGGCGCAGCCGGCGGGGGCGGGCGACCGCAACATCGTGCCGCTCTACCGCGTGCCCAACATGCGGCTGCTCTATCACTTCCGGCCGCACCAGACGCTGCGCGTCTCGGCCCTGCGCGGCCTTGGCGCCTACGCCAATGTCTTCGCCATCGAGAGCTTCATGGACGAACTGGCAGCGGCAGCGGGCGCCGACCCGGTCGAGTTCCGCCTGCGCCACATGGAGGAAGCGCGCGCCGTGGCGGTGATCCAGCGCACGGCGGCCGCCTTCGGCTGGCAGGCCGACGCCCGGCTGCCGAAGGGGCGGGGACGGGGCTTCGCCTTCTCGCGTTACAAGAATCTCGGCGCCTACTGCGCTGTGGCGGTCGAGCTCGACGTCGAGCATGAGACGGGCCGCGTTCGCCTGCGCCGCGCCGTTTCGGCATGCGACAGCGGTCAGACGGTCAACCCCGACGGTATCAGGAACCAGATCGAGGGCGGTATCATCCAGGCAGCGAGCTGGACGCTCAATGAGCAGGTAAACTTCGACAAGCGCCGGATCGCCAGCCGTGACTGGAGCCGCTATCCGATCCTGCGCTTCGCCGACATGTTCGATTCTATCCAGGTCGAGGTCATCGACCGGCCGGGAGCTCCGTTCCTGGGTACGGGCGAAGCCAGCCAGGGCCCGACGGGAGCCGCCATCGCCAACGCCATCGCGCAGGCCACGGGCAAGCGCCTGCGCGAGTTGCCGCTCAACCCGGCGCGGGTGAAGGCAGCTATCGGGGTCTAGGCGCCGGTTGCTTCGCGCTCGGGCATGCGGCCGAAACGGCCGGCGTTGAAGTCGAGCATGGCGTGCCGGATCTCCCGCTCGCTGTTCATGACGAACGGGCCGTAGCCGACCACCGGCTCGCCGATAGGCTCGCCGGTCAGCACCAAGATCTTTGCCTCAGTCTCCGCGGCGACACGTGTCTGCGTGCCCTCGCGCTCCAGCAGCACGGCTTGGCCTTCCTCGGCCACCGTACCATTGACCGTTACGCGGCCGTCGACCACGACCAGCGCCGCCGTATGGCCTTCCGGCAGATCGAGCGTCGTCGTGCCGCCCGCCGTCAGCTGCAGGTCCCACATGTTGACCGGTGTGAAAGTGTGCGCCGGCCCGCGCTCGCCGCCGAAGCTTCCGGCAATGATGCGTGCTGTCCCTGCTCCTTCCGGCAGAACCATCGACGGGATATCGGCAGCGGTGATCGGCTGATAGCCCGGCGCGGCCATCTTGTCCTTGGCCGGCAGGTTGACCCACAGCTGGATCATGCGGAACGCTCCGCCGCTGCGGCCGAACTCCGGCGCGTGGAACTCCTCGTGCAGAATGCCCCCGCCGGCGGTCATCCACTGCACATCGCCAGGGCCGATTGTTCCGCCCTTGCCAGTCGAATCGCGATGCGCGACAGCACCCTCGTAGACGATGGTCACCGTCTCGAAGCCACGATGCGGATGCTCGCCCACGCCGCGCTGCCGGTCGGTCGGTCGCGGGAAAGACCGCCGGCCCGGCGAAGTCGAGCAGCAGGAAGGGATCGAACGACCTCGCGTGCTCGCTGTAGTTGAACAGCGTACGCACGGGGAAGCCGTTACCCACCCAGTGCTGGCGCGGATTGGATAGAACGCTCTGGACCTTCTTCATGGCGACCTCCTTGGGGCCAGAACGTAGGCATCCGGTACGGCGTGCTCAACCCGCGCACGGCGCATGCCCGGGTTTCCGGACATGCCAGTTACCTGCAAGTTACTTCTTCGCTGATACCTTGCCCATCTCCTTGAGCACTTCGTTGGCGGCCTTGAAGGCGTCAAGCCCTGCCGGGATGCCGCAATAGACCGTGGCGTGGAGCAGCACCTCCATGATTTCCTCCACTGTGACCCCGTTGTTGATGGCGCCGCGGGTGTGCAGCTTGATCTCCGGCGAGCGGTTGAGCGCCGTGAGCATCGCGAGGTTGAGCAGGCTGCGGGTCTTGCGGTCGAGGCCCGGCCGTGTCCAGGCGTAGCCCCAGCACCATTCGGTGGTGATGCGCTGGAACGCCATGGTGAAGTCGTTGGCGTTGGCGATCGAGCTGTCGACATAATCGGCGCCCAGCACGGCCCTACGCACCGTGAGGCCATTGTCGAACAGGGCCTGGGTTTCCTTGGCAGCGGTCATCGTCGTCTCCTTCTCTTGGGGGTCCTTGCGCTGGCGGTCACCGGTGATCGCCGCGATCGGCCGGAGTATGCCACTATCGCGGCGACTGGCGAGCGGGGGCAGAGTGCGGCGCATATCATGTATCGCGGCGGCGGTCGTCTTGATGATCACGACGGCCGAGGCCGCAGGGCCGACCGGCCGGCTGCTGCCGGGGCTCGAGCCGTTCGACGAAGCAATGCTTGCCCTGCTGGAGAAATGGCAGATTCCCGGCGGTGCGCTGACAGTTGCCCGGGACGGGCAGCTGATGCTGGCACGCGGTTACGGATTCGCCAATCGCGAGCGCCGGGAGCCGGTGACCTCGACCAGCCCCTTCCGCCTCGGTAGCGTCAACAAGACGATGACCGCGGTGGCCGTCCTGCAGCTCCAGGAGGCGGGCCGGCTGGGGCTCGACGACAAGGTGCTGCCGATCCTCGGGCCGCTGGGGCCTCGCGCCGACCGCATCCAGGATCCGCGCGTCCATGCCATCACCGTCCGGCACTTGTTGCAGCACACCGGCGGTTTCGACCGGGATCGTTCGGGCGACATCATGTTTCCGCCGCACGCGGTCGAGGCGGCCCGTCGCCAAGACGCGCCGATGCCGCCGACCTGCGAGGCGATCCTTCGCGATGCCTTGGAGAGCCGGCTCGATTTCGAGCCAGGGAGCCGGTACGCCTACTCGAATGTCGGCTATTGCATCCTGGGCCGCGTCATAGAGCGGCTCTCGGGCGAACGCTACGAGGATTACGTCCGGGCCCGGATCCTTGCCCCCATCGGCGCCCAGGCCATGCGCCCCGGCCGCACCCTGACCGCCTTTCCGGGGGAGGTCACCTACTACGGCTATCCCGGCGAGCCGATGGTCGAGCCGGTTCCTGGCCTTGGTCTTGGCACGCGCGTTGACCGCGCTTATGGCGGCTATTGGCTGGAATCGTTCGACGCCCTGGGCCAGTACATCGGCGCGCCGCTCGATTTCCTGCGCTTCATGCTGGCTATCGACG
>VGEI01000053.1 GCA_016869415.1 Alphaproteobacteria bacterium | reverse complement strand
GATCAAGGCGCTGGCCCAGCCCGACATCCGGCAGCGCCTGGCTCGCGACGCCATCGATCCGGAGCCGCTCGACCCCGCCGCTTTCGTCAAGTTCATCGAGGAAGAGACAAAGATCTGGGTGCCGATCGCCCGCGCCTCCGGTGCCAAGGCAAACTGAACCCCTCATGCTCAGCCGCGAACGCAACGAAGAGCTCTGCCGCACCGGCC
This sequence comes from Alphaproteobacteria bacterium, assembly GCA_016869415.1. Classification (GTDB taxonomy): domain Bacteria; phylum Pseudomonadota; class Alphaproteobacteria; order CACIAM-22H2; family CACIAM-22H2; genus VGEI01. The sequence continues at coordinate 13,319 of VGEI01000053.1, read as the reverse complement.
CCGGAACGTTGATGGGTAATTTGCTCCGGCGCTACTGGATCCCGGCCCTTCACGCCTGGGAGATCGCCGAGCCGGATGGTCCGCCGGTGCGCCTGCAGCTGCTGGGCGAGAAGCTGGTCGCCTTTCGCGACAGCGACGGCCGCATCGGTATCGTCGACGAGTTCTGTGCCCATCGCGGCGTGTCGCTGTGGTTCGGCCGCAACGAGGAATGCGGCATCCGCTGCCCCTACCATGGCTGGAAATACGACGTGACCGGCCAATGCACCGACCTGCCGTCGGAGCCCGAGGAGTCCGGCCTGCGCCAGCGCATCCGGCTCAAGGCCTATCCCGCGATCGAGTGCGGCGGCGTGATCTGGACATACATGGGGCCACCGGAGCTTCAGCCGGCGCCGCCGACGCTGGAGTGGGTGGAGGTGCCGGCGGAGCGGCGCTACGTCTCCAAGCGCCTGCAGGAAAGCAACTATCTGCAGGCCATGGAAGGCGGGATCGACTCCAGCCATGTCTCCTTCCTGCATAGCGGCGCGCTGCACAAGGACCCGCTGTTCAAGGGCAGCAAGGGCAACGAGTACAACCTCGCCGACCGCATGCCGCATTTCGAGGTCGCCGAGTACGAGGGCGGGTTGCTGATCGGCGCGCGGCGCAACGCCGGCGACGACCGCTATTACTGGCGCATTACGCCGTGGATCATGCCCTGGTACACCATCATCCCGCCGCGCGCCGGCCACCCCCTCGGGGCGCATGCCTGGGTGCCCATCGACGACGAGACCTGTTGGGCCTGGAGCATCAACTACCACCCGAAACGGGCGCTCAGCTCTACAGAGCGGCAGGCCATGGAGGACGGCAAGGGTATCCACGTGAAATACCTGCCGGGCACGTTTATCCCCGAGGCCAACAAGCGCAATGACTACCTGATGGACCGAGCCGGCCAGAAGCGCGGCGATACCTACAGCGGGGTCGAGGGGATCGCCATGCAGGACGCCTCGCTGCAGGAAAGCATGGGGCCGATCCAGGACCGCGCCAACGAGCACCTGTGCTCGACCGACAAGGGCATCGTCATGGCGCGGCGCATGCTGCTCAAGGCGGCTGAAACCGTGCGCAACGGCGGCGCGCCGCCGGCGCTCGATCCCGCCTCGCAGCGCGTACGCTCGGTCTCGATCGAGCTCCCGAAAGCGGACGATTTCCGCACAGGTGCGCGGCACGGCCTGTTTGCCCCGCCGAACACCGATCCCGTCACCGTCTAACCGGAACGTCCCATGTCCCTGCGCGTTACCCTCTCCTGCTGGAACTATGACCGTACCCGCGCACTGGCCGACGGCCGGATCAGGCCCGATGGCATCGATCTCAACTACATCACGCTGCCCGTGGAAGAGACCTTCTTCCGCATGCTGCGCTACCGGGAATTCGACGCCTGCGAGATGTCGCTGTCGTCTTACTCGGTGTCGCTGATGCGCGATGATCCGCCTTTCATTGCCATCCCGATCTTTCCGTCACGCATGTTTCGGCACTCGGGCATCTACATCTCGACCAAGAGCGGCATCAAGCAGCCCCAGGATCTGGTCGGCAAGCGTGTGGGCAATCCGGAGTACCAGCTCACGGCACAGGTCTGGATCCGCGGCATCCTCGCCGACGAGTACGGCGTCGATCACCGCAGCATGAGCTACTTCACCGGCGGCGGGGAGACGCCCGGCCGCGAGGAGAAGGTGAAACTGTCGCTGCCGCCGGAGATCAAGATCCAACCTATCGGCCCGACCCAGACCCTGTCGCAGATGTTGGCCGGCGGCGAACTCGACGCGATCTTTGCCCCCCGCGCACCGTCCACCCTGCGCACCCGGCCCAAGGACGTGCAGCGCCTGTTCCCCGACTATGTGCCGGTGGAGAAGGCCTACTACAGAAAGACGAAGATCTTTCCGATCATGCACACACTCGTCATCCGCCGGGAGCTCTACAAGGCCAATCCTTGGATGGCGACCTCGCTCTACAAGGCCTTCGTCGAGGCGCAGAAGCTGGTCTACGAGGATCTCGATGAAGTGGCTGCGCTCAAGACTATGCTGCCCTTCCAGGCCGCCTGGGCCGAGGAGACGCGCCGCGAGATGGGCGAGGATTGGTGGCCCTACGGTTTCGCGCCCAACCGCGTGGTGCTGGAGACTTTCCTGCGGTATCACCACACTCAGGGCTTGTCGAAGCGGCTGCTCAAACCCGAGGAGCTGTTCGCACCGGAGACTCTGGAGGCATTCAAGATCTGATGGCCTTGCCGCGCATCGCCATCGCCCTGGGCGACCCTTCGGGTATCGGGCCGGAGATCGCCCTAAAGTCAGCCCTCGATCCGCGGGTGCTGAAAGTATGCCGGCCGCTTCTGGTCGGCGACCGGACGGCGCTCGAGACCCACGCAAAGGCCACAGGCCTCCATCCCGACATTCTTCCTTTCGACTCAGCCGACAAGGCTATTTGGAAGGATGGCACCGTCAGCTTGCTTCAGCGCAACCACTACAAGCCAGGCGAGTTCGCCCTGGGCCAGGTTGGCGCCATTCATGGCCGCGCTGCACTCGATGCGGCACAGGCGGCTATAGAGTCCGCACTGAGCGGCGCCGTCGAGGCGGTGGTCGCCGCCCCGCAGACCGAGAAGTCCATCGCTGCGGCTGGCGTGCATTTCGACGGCTACCCGACCTTCGTTGCCCGTTGTACCGGTACGGATCCCAACAACGCCTACCTGATGATCTGCTTTGGTGACACGCGCATCGTGCACACCACGCTGCATATCGGCCTGCGCAAGGCACTCGACCTGATCACTCGCGAGCGTGTCCATAACGCTATCGCCTCGGCACATGACGCTCTCCGGCGGCTCGGTGTCTCATCGTCGCCGCGCATCGCCGTCTCGGGCCTCAATCCGCATGCCGGTGAGGACCGGCTGTTCGGCGACGAGGATCTTGATGTGATCGCCCCGGCCATTAGCGACGCGCAGGCTCAAGGTATCGCCGCCGAAGGCCCGTTCGGCTGTGACATCATGTTCGGCCGCAAAGGCTACGATGCCTTCGTGGTCATGTATCACGACCAGGGCCATATCGCGGCCAAGCTGCTCGCTCCGTACCGCACGGCCGGACTGACCATCGGCACGCCGATCCTGTTCAGCTCAGTCGCCCACGGCAGCGCTCACGACATCGCCGGCAGGAACAAGGCCGATCACAATGCCATGGTCGAGGCGATCTTGCGCCTGGCTGGCGTCGGCCGCGCCTAGTCCACACGCTGCCCGAAGCAGATCGTGTAGCCATCCGGATCGCGGACGTAGATCTCCTTCATCCCATAGCCCTGCCGCGTCGGTGCCATTGTGATCTCTGCCTCTCGCTCCTTGAACTCGGCATACAGCGCCTCGACATCGTCGACGTGGATGTAACAGTCGAGCGCATCCCCGACGCGCTCGCGGTTGGAGCCTTTCCGCCCGTCATAGGCCCGGCGCAGGTGGATTTCCGCCCCGTCGCGATCGACCATGCCGAAGGCCGGCGGCTCCTCGAAGAAATAGCCGATGATGCGGAAGCCGAGCTTGTCCCGATAGTACTCAGCCGCCCGGCGCACATCGGCGACTAGAAAATGGGGACAGCTGGTCATCAGCTTGGGCATGAAGCTCCTCCCGCAAGGCCCCTAGGGTTTGCCGCCAGCCGCCACCCCGGCCTATGACGACCATCACCCGGGACCGCTTGCACTATTCCGAAAATTACTTTAAGCTTAAAGCAATTTCGGGAGGGGACGGTATGGGGCCGAGTGGCACCAAGGCGATCGATGCCGCGTGGGTTAAGCGCCGTGCCCGCGAACTGGGCGCCGACCTCGTCGGCATTGCCAGCGCCAGGACGCTCAACGCTTTCCCGCCCGATCCGCGCTGGCCGCAGACACCCGAGGGTATCTCGCCGTACTGCAAAAGCAACATCGTCATCGTGCAACGCATCCCGGTCGGGGCCTTCCGTTGCAAGACCAATACGCCGGTCCAGCTTGAGCTTCTGCAGACTCTCAAGCCGACGGTCTGGATGGGCATGAGCGGCTATGGGCTGCATCTCGCCAATCTCGCCGAGCAGCAGGGCCTCGATCTCGCGGGCGGGACGGTCGAGCGCATCCTGAGCACGGCGGAGCCGCTCTCCGATGCCAAGCGCGCCAAGCTCGCCCGGCATTGGGGCGCCAAGGTCTACGATTCCTTCGGCATGACCGAGGTCACCATGATGGGCGCCGAGAGCGAGCGGGCCGAAGGCTTCCACATCTGGACCGACCTCGCCTTCATCCAGGTTCTCGATCCCAAGACCCTCCTGCCAGTTGCCGAGGGCGCGGAAGGTACCCTAGTGGTGACCCCGCTGTTCACCAATAACGCCACACCGTTCCTGCGCTGGGGTACAGGTGACATCGTTCGCTACCGCGAGCACGGCGAGCACGATGGGCCGTTCTCGGTCTTCCCGCTAATCAAGCACGCCCACCGCACGGCAGGCTTCTTCAAGGTGCGCGGCATCAACATCAACCACGCCGAGTTCGAGGATTTCATGTTCGCCGATCGCGAAGTCGGGGACTTCAAGGCCGAAGCCGTGTCGACCGGCGGCCTCGACGCGCTCCGCGTCTCCGTGGAGTTCCGGCGGGGTGTCGACGGCGCAGCTGCTGCGGCCGTCATGACCGCCCGCACCAAGGCTAGTTTCGAGATCACGCCCGAGATTGTGGTGCTGGAGACCGGCACGCTGGCCCGCGAGTTCGAGGCAGCGGTCAAGGCGCCGCGTTTCATGGACCGCCGTACATGATCTTGCAACCGTTCGACCGCCCAGTAACATCGATTCCACAGGTCTAGGCATCGGTAAGAAACAAGGAGCCACTCATGAAAAAGACAGTCTTACTTGCGGCAGGCGCCGCTTTTTGGGGCGCGACGCTTCTCGTAACGCCCGTACAGGCACAGCAAGGCGTCAAGATCGGGCTGATCGCGACCTTGTCGGGCCCACAGGCCGGCATCGGCCGCGAGATCGTCGACGGCTTCAATCTCGGCGTCAGGCATGCGGGCGGCCGGCTGGGCAACGTGCCGACCGAGGTGCTGGTCGGCGACGACCAATTCCGCCCGGATACTGGCAAGTCGGTGGCCGAGCGCATGGTGCAGCGCGACCGCGTCGACATCGTCACCGGCGTGGTGTTCTCGAACATCCTGCTGGCGCTGTCCGACACCGTGCTCAAGGACCGCCGTGGCGTGTTTCTGATCAACTCCAATGCCGCCCCCTCCGATCTCGCCGGCAAGGGCTGCGACCGCAACTTCTTCTCGGTGTCGTGGCAGAACGACAACGTGCACGAGGCCATGGGCCAGCACATGACCAATGCCGGCGTGAAGCGCGCCTATCTGATGGCGCCCAACTACCCGGCCGGCAAGGACGCACTCACTGGCGTGAAGCGGTACTTCAAGGGCGAGGTCGTGGGCGAGGTCTATACCCAGCTCGGCCAGACCGACTACGCCGCCGAGCTCGCGGCGTTGCGCGCGGCGCGGCCTGAGGCGGTCTACTTCTTCTACCCCGGCGGCATGGGCATCGCCTTCGTGCGCCAGTACGCCCAGGCCGGCCTCGTCCAGCAAATCCCGCTCTTCGGGCCCTCATTCAGTCTCGACCAGACCATCCTGCCTGGCATCGGCGACGCGGCTCTGGGTGTCTACGCCAGCACCTACTGGTCGGAGAAGCTGCAGAACCCCGGCAACGAGAAGTTCGTCCGCGACTTCGAGGCCGAGCATAAGCGCATCCCCAGTCCCTATGCGGCCCAGTCCTACGACACGGCCATGCTGATCGACGCGGCCCTCAAGCAGTCCGGGGGCATTGGCAACAAGGATAAGTTCCGCGACGCCGTGCGCGCCGCGAACTTCACCTCGATCCGCGGGCCGTTCAAGTTCAACAAGAACCACATGCCCATCCAGAACTACTACCTGACGCAGATCGCCAAGGATCCGCAGGGGCGGCTGGTCATGGACCTGAAGGGCGTGATCTTCGCCAGCCATGCCGATGTCTATGCAGCGGAATGCAAGATGAAGTGGTGAAGCTACTCTAGCGTCCAACGCGGGGCCGCCGCGGTATTTCCCGGCGGCCCCTTTCGCGCCATGCCCCTCCTTCTCTTCCTCGAGCAGACACTCAACGGCCTGCAGTTCGGCGTCACTCTATTCCTGATGGCAGCCGGCCTGACGCTCGTGCTGGGCATCATGAACATGGTGAACCTGGCGCATGGCGCGTTCTACATGCTGGGCGCCTATTTCGCGGCCACGCTGGTGCCCATCACCGGCAGCTTCCTCGTATCGATCGTGCTGGCGCTGGCCGGCGCCGCCGCGGTCGGCCTGCTGACCGAGGTCGTCGCATTGCGCACGCTCTACAGCCGTGACCACCTCGACCAGGTGCTGGCGACCTTCGGCCTGATTTTGTTTTTTCGCGAGTTGGTCAAGATCCTCTGGGGGCCGATCGCCATCTTCATGGATGTTCCAGCACTGTTCTCCGGCCGCGTTGAGATCGTCCCCGGCGCACCCTATCCGGTCTACCGCCTCGTCGTGCTGGCCGTCGGCGTCGGCGTCGGCGGCTTTCTCTGGTGGCTGATCGCCCGTACCCGGCTGGGCATGCTGATCCGCGCCGGCGCCTCCAACCGCGAGATGGTCGGCGCGCTCGGGATCGACATCAAGCTGCTCTACACCCTGGTCTTCGCACTGGGCTGCGGGCTCGCCGCCTTGGCCGGGATGATGGCGGGACCGCTCTATGTCGTCGATATCGGCATGGGCGACGACATCCTGATCAAGACCTTCGTGGTTATCGTCATCGGCGGCATCGGCTCGGTGCGGGGTGCGTTCGTCGCGGCGATTATCGTTGGCATGGTCGACACCTTCGGTCGCATCCTGCCCTCGCAGTTCGGGCTGTCGGCTACGCTAGCCGAAATTTCCATCTACGTGCTCATGGCCGCCGTGCTGCTCTGGAAGCCGCGTGGCCTGTTCCCGGCCGCTGGCTGATGATCTCCTCGCTCGACCGCTCGCGGATCTTCGTCCTGCTGCTGCTGGCGGCTCTCGCCTTGCTGCCGATCGTCGCCACGATCGGCGGCGAAGAATTCTATATCGGCCAGTTCCGCCGCATCCTGATCTTCGCCATAGCAGCCATCAGCCTCGACCTGATCCTCGGCTACGGCGGCATGGTCAGTCTCGGTCACGCGGCGTTCCTGGGTGCCGGCGCCTACGTCGTTGCCATCCTTGTGCACCATGCCAGCGAAGAGACCAGGTTCCTCGGCTTCATACCGGGCACTTTCGAGCCCCTGATCGCCTGGCCCGCCGCGATGCTGGTTTCGGCCGCTCTTGCCTTCTTCATCGGCCTGGTCAGCCTGCGTACCTCTGGCGTCTACTTCATCATGATCACCCTCGCCTTCGCGCAGATGGTCTACTACGTCTTCGTCAGCTGGCGTGCCTATGGCGGTGACGACGGGCTGCGTTTCCGCGGTGGCGATACGCTCGCTGGGTTCATCGACCTCGGCAACGACGTGGTCTTCTACTACGTGGTCTTCGCCGTGCTGCTTGGCGTGCTCTATCTCGGGCAGCGCCTGGTCAAATCGCGTTTCGGCCGGGTGATCGAAGGCTGCCGCGAGAACGAACGCCGTATGCGCGCGCTGGGTTTCCCGACCTACCGCTACAAGCTAACTGCCTTCACCCTCGCCGGTGCGGTGGCCGGGCTCGCGGGCGCGCTCTTTGCCACGCAGGAATCCTACATCAGCCCGTCGATCATGCATTGGACGCGTTCGGGTGACCTGATCATCATGGTCATCCTGGGCGGCATGGGCACGCTCTACGGCCCCCTGGTCGGTGCGGTCGTCTTCATGCTGATGGAGAAGTTCCTGCCGGACTACACGCAACACTGGCAGATCGTCTTCGGACCGATCCTCGTGCTGATCGTGCTGTTCGCGAGGCGCGGCGTGTTCGGCTGGCTGCTGCCAGCACGGCCGGGGGGCGGCGGCCATGGCTGAACCGCTCGTGGAAGCTCCCCTCCTCGAAGCACGCGGCCTGATCAAGCGCTTTGGCGGCATCGTGGCCACCGACAATCTTTCTCTTGCCGTCGAGCCGGGTGAGATTCACGCCGTGATCGGCCCGAACGGCGCCGGCAAGACGACGCTGATCGCCCAACTCTCCGGCGAGCTGCGTTCTGATGCCGGGACCATCCGCTTTGCCGGCGAGGATGTAACCGACCTGCCGGTCTACGACCGTTCTCGTCGTGGTCTGGCGCGCTCGTTCCAGATCACCAGCGTGTTCCGCGCCTTTACCGCACTCGAGAACGTGGCGCTGGCCCTGCAGGCCCATGACAGCCACTCTTTCCGCTTCTGGAAGGACGCCTCGCGCGATCCGGCACTGGTCGAGCCGGCACGACGGATGCTCGAACAGGTCGGCCTCGGGGCGCGGGCCGAGATCGCCGCCGCCGAGCTCGCCCATGGCGAGCAGCGTCAGCTCGAGATCGCCATGGCGCTTGCTACCGGTCCCCGCATGTTGCTGCTCGACGAGCCGATGGCCGGCATGGGTCGCGACGAGGCGGTGCGCATGACCGCTTTCCTGCGCACGCTCAAGCAGTCCGAAACCATCTTGCTGATCGAGCATGACATGGACGTCGTCTTTGCCCTGGCTGACCGCATCACTGTGCTGGTCTACGGCCGAGCCATCGCCTCAGGCACGCCGGCGGAGATCCGGGTTAACCAGGAGGTTCGCCAAGCCTATCTCGGCGAGGACGAGCATGCTTGAGGTGAAGGGTCTCGAAGCTTCCTACGGGGCCTCGCAGGTTCTCTTCGGTGTCGACCTGGCGATCGGTGCCGGCGAGGTCGTCAGCCTTCTCGGCCGCAACGGCATGGGCAAAACCACGACAGTACGCTCCCTGCTCGGCCTCCTGACACCGCGTGCCGGCGCGATCACCTTCGGCGGCGCAGCAATCGCCGGGCTGCCTGCCTTCCGCATCGCCCAAGCTGGGATCGGCCTTGTGCCCGAGGGCCGGCAGATCTTTCCCAACCTGTCGGTGCGCGAGAACCTGATCGCCACCGCACGGGCACCCCGCCACAGCGGGGTGTCGAGCGAACCATGGACGCTCGAACGCCTCTATAGCCTGTTTCCCCGTCTCGCCGAGCGCGAGGCCAACATGGGCAATCAGCTGTCGGGCGGTGAGCAGCAGATGCTGGCTATCGGCCGTGCGCTGATGACCAATCCGCGCCTGCTGATCCTGGATGAGGCGACCGAGGGCCTTGCCCCACTGGTCCGAGCCGAGATCTGGAGAATTCTCGATATGCTCAAGCGAGCCGGTCAGGCGATCCTGGTGATCGACAAGAACGTCGATGCCCTGACCCGGATCGCCGACCGACACTACGTCATCGAAAAGGGACGAATCGTGTGGTCAGGAGATTCGGCAGCTTTGCAGGCGGATACCGCACTACGCAGCCGCTACCTCGGGGTTTGACCTTCGATCGGGGAATTCTGCCCCCGGCTCGGCCGTTCATCATCCCATGATGAAGTCACGCTCCGCCGTTCTCGTCGTTCTTACGGCCCTCGCGGGCTGCACGCCGATGCGCTGGGAGCACCCTCAGTCCGGACTGGACGCTACGGAAAGCGATCTGACGGATTGCAGCCGCTCGGCGCGTCAGGAAGCCTGGCGCAGCTCGTTCATGTACAGCACCTGGGACTACCCGAGCTACTATCGTGGACGCGATGGCCGCCGCTATCGCGATCCGTTCCCGATGCGCCGGCGCGATTCGACCTTCGACGAGTGGCAGCTACGCGACTATTGCATGCGCAACAAAGGCTACCGGCTCGTCCCGGTGCCCGAGCCCGAAGGAAGCTGACTACCCCCCGTCGCCAACCAAGCTGAACGGCGCCCAGAAGATAGGATGGGCGTAGGAGAACAGCGCCTTGCCGTCAGCACCCTTCAGGCCAGGCCCCTCGATCAGGGCCAGCATTGCCTGGCGCATCGCCTCGGCCCTCGTCAGGCCGGCGGTCTCGACCTGCCGGCGGAAGAGGTCCGTGGTCAGCTCACGAGCCGACGTGCTCTCGACCGGCCAGTTGGAGACCAGCAGCGCGCGCGTGCCGGCGTAGAAGAAAGCCCGCCCGAGCCCGGACACGGCCTCGGCGCCGGCTCCCTGCGCCGACGCCGTGTTGCAGGCTGAGAGGACAACCCAATCTGCATTGAGGCGCAGCGCCAGGATGTCCTCGACCGTGAGCAGGCCATCGGCCGTGTTGCCCGTGACCTCCGGTGCCGACAGCGCCAGGGCCGGCTGGCCGAGGCCCGACAGATCGCCCGGCACCAGACCATGCGTGGCGAACATGACGATCCGCCGGTTGCGCAGATCCATCTGCTTGACCGTCGTCGGGCTGGCCTTCGCACCAAGGATGACGTCGCTGGCATCCGCCCGCAACGCTGCGGCGATGGATCGCACCTCGTCGGCGGTATCCGGCAGGCGTGGCAGCTGGCCATACTCCGCGGAATAGTCGTTGCTCTTGGGTGCACTACGCAAGCGGATGGGAATACCCCGCGTCGTCAAGCTGGCGGTCTGCGTCGCCGCCAGATCACGCGCGCCCTCCGCCGCCTGTTCCTTGCTAAACCAGGGATCGCCGAAACCGACGAAGTTCCGCCGCTCGCCGCGTGGCGCCGGAACCGCGCGCAACGCGGATAGCGCACCGACGGATGGTAGCTGGGCGACGGCGACTCGCTTGGCGAGCCAGGGGACGCCGCGATAGCGGCTGAACGGTACGCCATCCGCGTCGGCGCCGGCGAGTGTTGTCGGCGCTGTCACCAGCAGCGCTAGCGGCAGCTGGCCCAGTGCGCCGTCGGGAACCACGAACAGGGTCTTGGCCTCTCGCCAGCCAGCTTCTGCCGGCTGCAGCAGGCTGCTGTAGAGGCTGTGCGCCTCCGCCACGTCATAGGCTGGAATATCCTCCAGCGTTTGGGCATTTGGATCGAGCGCCTTGCGCAGTTTGGCCACCGCCCCGGCCAGCGCATCGCGGTTGAGCGGCGCCACCGCCATCGCGGCAGGACCAGACTTGGGTACCGCCCAGGCGTAAGTTCGGCGCTGGCCGCTGAATACGGCCGCCATCGCTTCGCCATCATGTAGCGTCTTCTGCACCTCGGCGACCGTCGCCGGCCCCGGGTTCACCAGCTTGGCGTATTCAGGGAATTTGCGCTCGATCTCCGCCGCCAGGCGCCCCCGCTCGTCACGCAGCCCGTCGATATGCCGGCGCAGATTGCGGATCGACTCCTCGTCGCGATCCTGCGCCCTGGCGCTGATGGCGTTGGCCAGAAGACCGTTGAGGGCCGAGATCTGCTTCTCGAGATCTTGGGAGCGCCGGGCGATTTCGGCCAGCGCGGGATTGCTGGCGGCCGCCCGCGCCGCGGACGCCGCGAGCGCCCTCACCACACTGCGGCCACGTGCGGCATCGGCCAGACGGAAGCTCTCGGCGACCGGGTCGAGGCCCGCCGGTGCGCCGCCCATCCGCAGATCGGCCAACGTGTCGATGTACCCGTCGATGATCATGCGCGAGCGCTGATCGGCGGCCGAGGTCGTGGTGTCGTCGACGTCGCTGGCCTCACGCGAGCGTGTCAGCAGGATCTCCGTGGCGGCGCGATACTCCCCGATCGCACCATCCCGGTTGCCGGTCGCAGCCAGCGCCATGGCATAGAAGCCCCGGGCCTCGGCGGCGACGAAATGCCGCTCACCAAGTTCCTCGCGGCTTCTCTCATAATAGGCCTTGAGATAGGTCAGTGCCTCGGCAGGCTTGCCCACGTGAAGTAGTGCCACCCCGGGGAACGGGTTGCGGCGCGTCAGATTGGCAAACTGCTCTGGCCGGCTGCGGGTGATTCGGCGGAGCGTGTCGAACTCCCGGTTCGCCTCGGCCCATTTCCCCTGCTCTGCTAAAATGGCGGCCAGGAGCTGCCGCGGATTGAGGGTCCCCTGCCCGACCTGCTCGAAAATGCCGATGGCGCGCCGGGTTAACCCCTCCGCTTCGGAAAAGCGCCCCTGTGCCGCAAGTACGCTGGCGAGGCTGACAAGGCCGCGCGCCGTCCCGAGTGTAGCAGTACCGCCGCCGCGTTGCGATTCGACGAGCACACCGCGTGCCTCGTTCTCGGCCTCAGCCAGCCGGCCCTGGAGGCGCAGATTGTTGGCCAGCGAGCCCTGCATGGCGTTGATCCGGCCCTGGAAGCGGCTCGGGTCGCGTAGGGTCTCCAGCATCTTACGCGCTTCGCGATAGCCGGCTTCGGCTTCGGCGAGCTGCCCCTTGCGTTCAATCACCGCCGCCACAGCAGCCACGCCCTCGGCCAGGACCCGCTGGGCACCCACGTTCTGGCCGAAGCGCGGATTGTTCTCCATCTCGCGCCGTAGCTGGCGAAGCCGCGCCACCGCGGCATCTGCGCCTGGGATGTTGCCAGCGTTGAGCTGATAGCGCGCCAGGTCCGCGTGCAGGGTAATCAGCCGGTTGCTGAAGTTCGGCGGGTTCTCGCGGATAGCGTCCTCGATGGCGCGTACCGCGGCGGGCGCGCGCCCCGACTGGCTTTCCGCATTGGCGAGCTGCATGAACAGCTGCGTCCGGTCGACATTCTGGGCGCGCTTTCCATGCTCGGCGGCACGCCGCAGATCCTCGACGTACTGCACCTGGTTACCGGAAATCCGTGCGGATTGGCCGCGAACCGAATAGAAGCGAGCCAGCGTATCCGCGTCGGCACCGGCTGGCGGCTCCTCGGTAGCCTTCTGGCGCGCAGCCTCGATACGTGCCGGATCGGTGACCAGACTGTCATCCAGCAGCGTGTCGGCATCGGCCTCAGTTGCCTGCCGCTGCATGGGTGCCGGCCCGCCGGCGCCTGGTCCGCCGGGCCCACCCGGACCACGACCCTGCCCAGGGCCCCGCTGCTGCGGCTGTGCTTCCGCGACTGGCCCGTCGGTCAGAAGCAGCAAGGCAACGGCCAAAATGGCCAAGCTCGTTAAGAGACGACCTGACAGCATGGCCGCTCCTCCTGGCTAACGAAGGGAAAGGTTACCGTCCTTCTCGCAGGGATCATCGCGCTTATCAGTGACGGCCGCCACAGTCATGTGCAACGGCAGCGGCAGCAGCCCACCTGCCAATTCGAGAGCCGTAGCGCCGAGCGCCACGGCCTGAGTGCGCCCGGTGCCGCCGTCCCGGAAGGTGAGCGACAGGTTAGCCATGGTGATCGAACTACCGGGCTGACTGGGGTTCATCAGACCCAGCGCATCGAGGACAGCGAGAGCGCCGATGCCCGCACCGGCGGCGCTTCCCGCCGCAGAAGTGATCTCCCAATTGCCGATGCCACCGGGGGCCTGTCTCCAGGTAGAGG